>SKHV01000511.1 GCA_007116765.1 Prolixibacteraceae bacterium
AGAATTATTTAGAAACCAATGGATAATCATCAGGCGATTTAATCATGTCGAGAGTCAAATCAATATCTAAATTTTTCCAATATAAATGGTTCTCAAAAAGCCGTTCAATATTCGAAACATCAGAAATCCGAGCATCTTTAAACCACGGAAACGATTGGTATGGCAGAAAGTATTCTACTTCATCAATCATTAACCAAAACCCAAATTGTGATATGTTCGTGACTTCAACTTCCAAAATGATTTCTCCAGCTTTCAACGATTTCATCTTTATGGTTTGTATCAAAGTTCAATTTTTTCTTTGTTGGCAGCAAAGCTTAAACAAGCCAAAATATCTTCTTTTTCGAGATATGGAAAATCTTCGAGAATTTCTTCCATACTCATACCAGATGCAAGGTACTCAAGCACTTCGAAAACAGTTATGCGCATACCACGTACGCAAGGTTTTCCTCCCCGCTTGCCTGCCTCAATGGTTATTCTCTCAATGTAATTCATAGCAATATGATTTCTAACAAAAATAAGAAATAAAATCTAATCAATCGTTATATGAACCTAATCAACATCCGTTCAACCTTCAACCACCTGAAGAAAAACAAGTTTCATTCGCTGCTCAATGTATTCGGATTGGCCGTGGGCTTGCTCTTTTTCCTGCACATTGTGCTGTACATTGGCTACGAAAAGGGTTTTGATTCTTTTTGGCCCGACCACGATAGAATTTACAGGGTAAATTACGACATTTATCAGTCGGGCGAACGGGTGCTGCACTCTACCAAAACTCCGCGCGGACTTTTCCAGGCTATTCAAGAAGAAAAACTACCCGAGATTGAACATGTAGGCATAGGCTACATTGAACAAGTATTGGTGAAGTACGAAGACCGCTATTTTAGCGACCAACCCGACTTGTGGGTTGAAGGCGACTTTGCCGAAGTTTTTGGTTTTGAAATGATTCGGGGAATAGCCACACTAAACCGCCCCAACACCTGTGTAATTTCAGCATCGAAAGCCAAAGAGATTTTCGGCAACGAAGACCCCATAGGCAAAGTACTGATTGTAAACGAAGGCATGCGCCACGAAATAACCGGTATTTTCGAGGATTTACCGGCCAACTCACACATTCATTTTCACTATTTCATGCCCATCAGAACCTGGGTTGGCATGGGCGTAGTGCCCAACCGCGATGGCTACCAAGGAGCTGCATGGTGGACTTACATAAAAGTAAACAAGGGCTTTACGGCAGAACAGGCACAAGAGTCGCTCAATGCTCTCGTGGATAAATATTTCACCCACCTTCCACAGCAGGATCGCGAAGGAATTCTGAGTCTACAGTCATTAACCGACATACATTACAGCACGCAACGCGATGGCGAGCTGGGCGTAAGTACCCGCAAAAGCACCGTGGATGCGCTCATTTTAATTGCTGTACTCATTTTGCTGGTAGTATGGATGAACTACGTGAACCTATCTACTGCATTATCGAGAAAAAGATTGAATGTATTTGCCACTTTCCGCAAGTTGGGTGCCGGAAAAGGAAGCCTGATAAAAATGGCAATAATTGAAAGCACCATAATTAACCTGGCCGCCATTATTCTTGGCGTATTGCTCTTTTACATCACCCGCAATGCATTCGACCGTATGATGGATGTACCCATTGAAAACAGCGCCATCAATTATGGTGTAATTGTCATGCTCATTGCTACTCTAATTATAGCCGGAATTTTTATTACATCGCTCATCAGTGCCATACCTATGCTAAAGGTAAACCCTGCCCTTCAGCAACAGAAAAAAATAATGAAGAACAGCGGTTCACAATGGCTGGTAGCCCTGCAGTTTTTCACTTCGGTATTTTTGGTTATCAGTTCAATTACCGTGACCAAGCAAATCAGGTTTATGCAAAATGCCCAACTGGGTATCGATTTGGAGCAGGTAATTGTATTCAATGGTGCTGCATCGACACACAGCGACCCCCTGCGCAGGGAGAATTTCATCATGTTCAGGGACGAAGCCGCCTCGATGCCCGGAATATTAAGCGGAACGGCCAGCATGAACGTACCCGGCCAGCCGGTGCGCTACCGCAACAGCAACATTTCGCTGCCCGAGCAACAAAGCATTTTAACCCGACAAGTACCGTTAAGTCAAATCGACGATGGTTACATCGATACGTACGGGTTAAAAATACTTGCAGGGCGCAACTTTGAACAACCATTCCGCAACGACTCGGCCAACGTTATCATCAGCGAAAGTACTGCCCGCCTGCTTGAATTCAATTCGCCCGATGAAGCCGTGAACCGCCAAATACGCATGGACAACCGTGTGTACACCATCAAAGGCGTAGTGAACGATTTTCATCACGAAGGACTGAAAAAACCGGCCGAACCTATCATTTTCTCACATTTACACCCGTATGAATTTGGATTCTACTCGTTCAGGCTCCAAGGCAATGTTCAGCAAATTCTCACACAACTAAAACCCGTTTGGGACAAGCACTACCCCAACGACCCCATGGATTATTTCTTTAGTGATGAATATTTTAGCCTCCAGTACAACGACGAACAGCGCTTGAGTAAAATACTCACAGCTTTTACTTTGTTTGCCATTTTGGTGGCTTCATTGGGCTTATTCGGTTTGGTAAGCTTTTTTGCACAGCAACGCACCAAAGAAATCGGCATCCGCAAAGTAAACGGTGCCACGGTGAGCGACATTATGTTCCTTGTATTCAGCTTTTTTATGCGTTACGAAATTGCGGCTTTTTTACTGGCCTGTCCGCTGGCATGGTATTTTTTGAACCGCTGGTTGCAGGGCTTTGCCTACCAAACCACCATTAGTTGGTGGGTATTTGTGCTTACCGGCGCTGTGGCTATGCTTATATCTATTGTGTCGGTAATAAGCCAGAGCCATAAGGCGGCAACGAGGAACCCGGTAGAAAGTTTGAGGTATGAGTAAGGCTCAAATCACCCCCCAACTCCCTCCCGCTAACTGCGGGATTTCATGCAGGGGGGCAGGAAACTACCAGATTTGGAGTTTCGAACATAGAAATGAATAAATAAATGAACGTTTATAACAATAACGCACACACTAAAAGTCCCCTTTCGAAGCAAAGCGGAGTTCCGAGCATCGGGAAGGGGATTTAGGAGTATCAAAGAGGTAATTTATGCTACTAAAATTCGTTATACGAAACATCCGGAAACGGCCATTCCTGAGCTTGATAAAAGTTTTGGGACTGGCATTGGGCTTAAGCGGCATTTTTTTTATTGCCCTTTTCCTGAAAAATGAATTGAGCTACGACGGCTTTCATGCAAAATCCGAACGCATTTACCGGCTTACTCTCACCGATCCAAGATTCCTGAACGAAAGCCATTTTGCCCGCATTCCAAATTCGGAACATGTTTCCGACATGGCAGCCAATTTTCCTGAAATTGAGAACTTTGTAAGATTGGCTCCCATTCGTGGCGGAGTAATGTTTTATAATGAAGAATACTATTCTGTCGATCAGGCGTTCGAATGCGACAGTACCTTTTTTGATGTTTTCGATGCAGAGTTACTGATTGGTGATAAAAAAACAATACTAAACGCCCCGGCTACAATGGTGGTAACAGAAGCATTTGCATCAAAGGTGTTTGGAACAGCAAACCCCATTGGCGAGGTGATTTCCATTCCTTCCGGACAGTTCTATGGCGAAAAAATAGATTTCACCATAAAAGGAGTCATGAAAAATTTTCCGCAAAACAGCCACTTCCACCCCGAGTTGATAACTACGCCTGCAAAAGGCGAAATCAATTGGTGGTCCTATGTATATTTGCTTTTGCACGAGAATTCCGACCCGCAAAAAATCACAGCTGCTTATCCCGAATATTTGGCAAATATAACCAATCAACCCATTGAAAAGATTGAAACTAAAGCACACTTGCAAAAGCTGACCGATATTCACCTAAAATCGGACAAGCTTCGCGAAATTGAAGCCAATGGAAATACAACCAATATTTTGGTTTTGGCTATTGCGGCTATCATTTTACTGCTTATTTCAATGAGCAATTTGGCAAGCTTAAACTTGGGGATGGCAGGTTTCAACCTAAAATTCATGACTGTCAATCGAGTCCTTGGATCTTCGAAACATATGAATCTGGGTTATTTTTTGCTTGAAAGTCTGTTGATTTCAAGTGTTGCCATTGTTTTGGTAATTGCCATTTCAATTCCCGTCAATAATTTCATAATAATTAAATACAACATCAACCTGTTGCACGGAAATACACAGCTCAAGGCAATTATCCTGCTTGGTTTTGTATTGTTCGCACTCCTGTCGGGAATTCAACCTGCATTAAAACAAGGTTTTGAAAAAATGATTCCGGGACGAAACCCGCTAAAAACGAAGAGTATTTTCGTGAGCAAAGGCATTGTTGTTACGCAGTTCACCTTCGCCATTGCGCTGATTGCGGCCGTGTTGGTTATTTCGCGGCAAACCAATTATGCGCTCAACAATTCAATGGGTGTGCAGCAAAATAACATCATGTGTTTCGAATCGGTACATGCCAACGTGCAGCAAAAATTCGAACTGTTCAAGGCTGAACTTCTGAAACACAAAAGCATTGAATCGGTTTCGGCCATGATGGAACCACCAGGCGGAGAGGCCAACGACATGTTTTCTTTTGAGCTTGAGGGACGCCCGGAAACCGACGAGCAACAGATGGAATACATTGGCGTATTCCCGTGCGACTATTCGTTTGCCAATCTTTTCAACTTACATTTTTTAGGTGGCCAAAATTTCAACGAAAAGAATCTCGACGTGGAAGGATCGGGCGAATTCATCCTCAACGAAGCAGCATTGAAGTACCTCAAATTCAACAACCCGGATGAGGCGATCGGAAAAAGCTTCAAATTAAATTCACCTTCGCCGGGCATCGAAATACCAAGCGGTAAAATTGTTGGCGTGGTAAACGATTTCCACCTTTCGAGCCTCAAAAAGAAAGTTGACCCACTGGTATTGTTCAAGCGCGACCGGCTTTGGCTCATCAACTTTGTAGTTGCCCACCAACCGGGCATGCGCGATGCAGCCCTTGCCGACATGAAGTCGGTTTGGGACAAGCTCTTCCCCGAATACCCATTTGTTTATAACGAAGTGGGTGCCTTGTACCGCAAGGTATACAAAAGCGAATTGCTGCAAGCCCGTCTGCTTAGTGTTTTCACATTTATATCATTGTTTATCTGCTGCATGGGCTTATTGGGCCTGTCATTAATGATAACACAGCAAAAAACCAAAGAAATCGGCATTCGCAAAGTAAACGGTGCCCGAATTTCAGAAGTGTTGATTATGCTGAATAAGGACTTTGTAAAATGGGTAGCCATTGCTTTTGTGATTGCCACACCTGTTGCGTACTACGCCATGAACAAATGGCTACAAAACTTCGCCTACAAAACCGAACTAAGCTGGTGGATATTTGCGCTGGCAGGGTTGCTGGCTTTGGGAATTGCGTTGTTGACGGTTTCATTTCAATCGTGGAAAGCAGCAAGGAGGAACCCGGTGGAAGCACTCAGGTATGAATAGAAACACACACCTAAATCCTCTAAAGGACTTGGGGAGCTACCAAATTGGAAGATTTTAAGCATTTAAGAAAGTAAATAAATGAACTAAAAAAGCGATAACGCAGTTGCTCAAAACATCCTTTAGAGCCTGTCCCGATTTTTCGGGAGGATTTGAGGTAATAAATCTTAAACAATGATTTTTGTGATTGAATGATTTCTATAACTATTTTGGTAATGGGCAATGGGTCTGGAATTTGGAAGAAACGGTGGCAGGGCAAAACCTGTCAGCGTCCAACGGATCTGACAGCGTTTAAATCAGATGAGTCAAAATTTGTCAAGCTGAGGTGGGAGTTCAAACAATTTGCTGGCAATTGTCTTTAAAAATCTCAACAATTAGTACTCCTTATTTAATGAAGTTTTATTTTCTTTGGATATTCAAAACTTCAACAAAATGGATCTTAAGAAAATCATTGACGGCCAAATACAAAAAACCGGGAAAGTGCTTGATAATAGCGAAAAGGTATTAGCAGAAATATTGTACAATAATGGGGAATGCCAAATGTTATCTCAATCGTTAACCCGCTTCGAACTAATTGTTTACGACACAGCCCTTGATGAACCCATTGAAGTATCGATTATTGTCGACAACCAAGAGGTATTTCCTGATTCCCCAACACACCAGGGGTGGAATCGCTATACTTATGCATGTTTGCTGCAAGTGGAAAATGAGCTAAGTTATTTTGATCCAAAGGCCAACGATCAACACCAAAAATACTCGCGTGCTGGAATGATCAAAAGGGTACTCGGCGAACGCCGGCAAAAAGCAGCGAAAGCAAAATACACCGTAAAATGGGCTAATAACATTTTTGGCGATCACATTTTGACTAATGAAAACGGGGTTAAATACAGGGTATTCCTTCGCGATTTTGAAAATGAAACTGGGTACAGTGACAGTGCCGATGCCCAAAAAAACAAGCTTGGCACAACAAAGCATATCATGTATGCATTTAAAATGCTCAAAGAAGATAAAAAAATCAGTGCGAGAATGAGCAAGGCCTTTCCTTTCGTGGAAGTATATTGCGACCCCTTGAACGACTATAAAATTACTTGGCATTGCCCACACGAATTGTCGGTATTTGAAAAACACCTGATATCGAAATATTTCAAAAATAAAACCCATATCGAAGAAAATGAACTTACCGGTTTTCTCGAATTTTTTAGCGAGGCCGAAGAAGTGCCTTCTTTTTTAATCAGGCCCGAAGTGAGACAAAAAGTAGAAGCCGCATTTGAGCAAAAACTGCTTACCGACATCAAGAGCAAAGCAACTCCCGATTTTAGCATGATAAATGCCGAGCTGTACCCGTACCAGAAAGAGGGGGCTGAATTTTGCCTTTTCAAAAAATATTCCATCATTGCTGATGAAATGGGTCTGGGGAAAACCTTGCAGGCCATTGCTGTTGCGATACTTAAAAAGAAGTTTTTTGGTTTTAAGAGGACTTTGATAGTTTGCCCGGCATCATTAAAAGAGCAATGGAAGAAAGAAATTGAAAAATTCAGTAAAGAAAAGGCCACAATTGCCCAAGGCACCCCCGAAGAAAGGGAACAAATTTACCTGAACTCCCCTGAATTCTTTATTATTTTGAATTATGAAACGGTACTTCGCGATTACAGGTCGATTAACAAAACAGGTATCGATTTCATGATACTTGACGAAGCACAGAAAGTGAAAAACTTTGAAACCAAAACCGCCTCGGCCGTAAATAACGTTCAAAGCAGCCACACCCTTGTAATAACCGGCACGCCAATCGAGAACAAACTGATTGATGTTTTCTCCATTGTAAACATACTCGATCCGCATTTTTTTGGCCCACTTTGGGAGTTTTCGTACCAACATTGCCTATTCGACCCCGGGAAACCAAATAAAATAAACGGCTACTACGATTTACAAAAACTCAACAAGAAAATAAGCCAGATACTGATACGCAGAAAGAAGCAAGAAGTGTTGGATCAGTTACCTAATGTTAGGCAAATTAACATTCCCGTTGACTTGTCGCCATTGCAGGCCGATTACCATTCATCGTATGCCAGTGGGATCTCGCGGATTATCCGTAAAAAATTCCTCACTCCATTCGACCTGCAAAAAATGCAAATGTTGCTCTCAAAAATGCGGATGGTATGCGATTCAACCTATCTTATCGATGAAGAAACCAACGACTCGCCAAAAATGGCCGAGCTTGAATATATACTTTTTGAACAGCTCGACCTGAAAAACTCGAACAGAAAAGTAATCATTTTTTCCGAATGGATTAAAGTGCATAAGCTTATTGGCCGCTTACTGCGCGAAAACAATATCGGTTTTGCCGAGCTTAACGGCAAAATGCCTGTGAAAGCAAGGGGCGAACTGATACGCAAATTCGAATCCAACGAGCATTGTAAAGTTTTCCTTTCGACCGAAGCGGGGGGAGCTGGGCTAAACCTTCAGGTGGCCGATACGCTTATCAATTTTGAACTGCCATGGAACCCCGCAAAGAAAAACCAGCGTATAGGGCGTATTGACCGCATAGGGCAAAAAAGCAAAAACCTGACCATATTCAACCTCATTACGCGTCAATCGATTGAACAACAAATTGCAACCGGTCTGCTCATTAAGCAAAACCTTTTCGATGGGGTGCTCGATAGCGATGGCAGCACCAATTTTGTCGATTTCTCGTCAAAAGGCCGTTCACAGTTCATACAACAGCTCGAAGAATTTATCAACGCGCATGAAGAGGCAGCAAAACTGCCTGAAGCAGTCGAAAACATTGCAGAAGAAATAACCGGAACTAACGCAATTAGTCCCGAAAATGAAATAGACCTTTCGGGCGATAGTGAAAACATTTTGCCGGAACAAAACGGGACAACAGAACAAGAAATGCCTGCAAAGCATGCCCCACAAATAGAAGAGGTGGAAGCTGTAATGAATAACGGGATGCAATTCCTGGCCGGTTTGTTCAGAATGAGTACGGGCAAAGACATTGGCATTGAAAATCAAAAAATAGAGGTGAACAAAGAAACCGGCGAGGTTACCATGAAATTCAAGTTGCCTTTGTAATAGGTGCAACTAAAGGATGGACTATAATTTGATTACAATTCACTCAAATAGTTAATCATAAAACTTTTCAGCGAACAAACACGCACATTCTCCTTCATCATAAAATCGTCGGACGAAGGCGTGATCACATAATTAATTGGTGCTTTCAAGTCGTCGAAAGCCTGAAAGTTCCCCTTGGTGAGCTGTGGCGAGTTGGAGTATTTTACTTCGGCAGTTGCAACAACAGTGTAGCCCCGGGCAAAAACCAAATCCACTTCGGTTCCTTGATGGGTGCGGTAAAAATAGAGGTCAACACCGTCGGGCTTCACCGACAACACCTGATTGAACACGAACGATTCCCACGAACTGCCAATAATCGGGTTTCCCGAAAGTGCCACAAAGTCGTTCACACCCAACAAATGGTGTAAAATCCCGGTGTCGGTAAGGAAAACCTTGGGCGTTTTCACCAAGCGTTTCGAAATATTCCAATGAAACGGGTGCAGGCTTTTCAGCAAAAATGCATCTTCGAGAAAATCGATATACCTTTTAACCGTAGGCGTACTAACCCCCAGTGAGTTGCCAATGGTTGTAGCGTTCAGCAACTGACCGTTCAGGTGCGCCATCATGGTCCACAAGTTGCGGATCACTTTGGGCGAAGCATTCAGTCCCAATTGCAACAAATCGCGATTCAGGTACGTGCTGATAAAGTTTTCCATCCAACGGCGCGAAAGGTTTGGCTTTTCGGTAAAAAGCATGTTGGGGAAACCACCTTTCACCCACAAATCGTTTTGCGAAACCGTATCAGGAATTTCGCTAAGCCCAATGGGGAAAAGCTGGTGATAGGCAATGCGCCCCGCCAACGATTCCGACGAATCGCGTATTAATTCAGGCGAAGCCGAACCCAACAGCAGAAAGCGGGCGGGCACTCGATGCTGATCGACCAAGCCACGAATAAGCGGGTACAGTTCTTTTTTTAGCTGCACTTCGTCGATCACCACCAAATGATCGGCATGTTGCGAAAGAAACAATTCGGCATCGTTCAACTTGAACAAATCCGACTGTATTTCCAAATCGAGGTACAGTTTGGGCTTATCCATTTGAGCCATAATTTGTTTGGCCAAAGTGGTTTTCCCCACCTGTCGTGGCCCGACAATGGAAACCACCGGGAAAAAGCCCAACGAATCGTTAATGTCTGCAATAATACTTCGTTCGATCATCGTCTCATTCTTTTGATTTCAATTCAAATATCATGGCAAATATAGTAATTTATCCATGAAATACTAAATTGCGATTTTAATATTTCATGGCAGAGTGAAATTCATTGCTGTCAATTTATTTTACAGTAACTGTAAAAATATTTTACAGCCTATTCAAAACTCTAATTTCAAAATGCTGTTATACAGCCAATAAACATCTTGGCATCGTGCTTGTAATCCTAAAGAAAAACACATATACAATTATGATTACACTCAAAAACATTTACAAGTACTACGACAATAAGTTTCAACGCACTTTCGTGCTGAAAGATGTAAACCTTAGCATCGGCGAAGGTGAATTTGTATCCATTATGGGGCCCAGTGGCGCAGGGAAATCGACCCTGCTAAACATCATCGGCATGTTGGACCAGCCCAACGAAGGGGAATACTTCTTCATGGATCAACCGGCACACGAACTAAAAGAGAAGAAAAAAACCGAGTTCCACCGCAACTATGTGGGCTTCATTTTTCAGGCTTTTCACCTGATTGATGAAATGACAGTGGCCGAAAACATTGAAACACCGCTGATTTACAAAGGAGTGAAAAGCAAGGAGCGCCAAGCCATGGTGGCCGATATGCTCGACCGCTTTAACATGGTGGCCAAGAAAGATTTATTCCCTTCCCAACTATCTGGCGGGCAACAACAATTGGTGGGCATTGCACGCGCCATCGTGGGCAAACCCAAACTCTTGCTGGCCGATGAGCCCACCGGCAACCTGCATTCCGATCAAGGAAAAGAAATCATGAAACTGCTGCAAAAACTGAACGAAGAAGGCATCACCATAATTCAAGTAACGCACAATGAAGAGTTTGCGAAATGCGGGAAGCGGATTATAAAATTGATGGATGGAAGGGTTGAGAGCGATGAAACCACCAATCACCCCCCAACCCCCTAAATCCCCTTCCCGCCTTTGGCGGGACTCCGCTTCGCTACGAAGGGGGCTGGGAACTACCAGAATTGAAGGATTAGAGCATTAAAATAAATACAAACAAATAGTAAATGATGAATTTTCTAAAACACTACATCCGCATCTTGCTCCGAAAAAGAACCATTTCGGCCATTACTATTGGTGGTTATGCTATCAGTATGGCGGTAATATTTATTTTGCTTGCATTTATTGTTAACGAACGAAGCATCAACAAGGGGTTTGAAAATGCCGACAATATCTATCGGGTTATCAGGGCAGATATGAATTCTGACGTTCCGCAAACCTTCCTTGATGATGTGAAAGGAAAAGTTCCCGGGATTGAAAAGGTTTGTCTGTATTCAATATCGAACGGCCTGTATCGCTTCAACAATAAACAATATATGGCAAAATTCTTAGCCACAAACGACGATTTTTTCGATATTTTTTCCTTCGATTTTATTTATCGAACAGGCAACACAAACTTACATTCCGATTACAACATTTACCTTACCCAACAATTCAGCGAGAAACTTTATGGCAACAACACTCCCTTTGGTGAAACACTTGAAATCGGTCAAAACACATACCATATTGTAGGAGTTATATCAAATCCTCCCCTACACTCGTCCTTCGATTTTGATGTCGTTACCACGCTCAATAAATCGGTTTCGTATGCCGGCATTAGCTACAATGAAGAGGTACATAAAATGTTCGGCTCCTTTATTTTGCTGAACAAAAACACCCTTATGGATAACACAATCGGGCAAATAGAGGGAATGATAGGCCATTGGCAGGCATTTACCGATCAGAAATTATCGTTGCAACCCTTGCACGAAGTATATTTCGACACAAAAAAGCACGATAATTTAAAACATGCCAATGTTAGCATGATACTATTGCTCACGGCTGTAGCCGTTATTATTTTGTTAATGACCATATTAAATTATGCCAACATAACTATTTCGACAGGTCATGAACGACACA
The DNA here is from genome assembly GCA_007116765.1 of Prolixibacteraceae bacterium. Lineage (GTDB taxonomy): Bacteria > Bacteroidota > Bacteroidia > Bacteroidales > Prolixibacteraceae > Roseimarinus. The sequence goes on from SKHV01000511.1 coordinate 11,730, forward strand.
TGGAAATTGGAATCCGCAAAGCAACAGGAGCCAATAAACGAAATATTTTCATGCAATTGATAGCCGAATCGTTGTTCATTTCATTCTTGTCCATGTTTCTGGCCATAGTAATTGCTGAGCTCGTGTCGCCATTTTTCTCTCAAGTGTTGGGCAAACAAGTTGATCTTTGGAGTTTATTGACACAACCCAAAATAATTGGTTTGGGCTTATTGATTTTTCTTGCAACAGGATTTTTTTCAGGCATATATCCTGCATTATCAATAACCAGAATAACACCAATTCAAGTGATAAACCGCACCAACGTATTCACAAAAAAAGGCAATCGGGGAGGGATTATTGCTGTACAGTTTTTCTTCACCATAGTACTGATTACCTCATTGATGTTTATCAACAAACAAATCAACTTTGTAAAGCACAAAGATTTGGGATTCGACAGGGAACAAATCATGCGTTTATCATTAAAAGGGGAAACACCGGAAAAATGGCAATTATTAAAAGAAAAACTAAAAACCAATCCCGATATTGTGTCCATCTCGGCCACACATGGCTCACCTTTCGCCATCTATTCAAGTTCAAGTGGTTCGTTTAACGACTCGCATGGAAGAAAGGTTGAAGATGTTAAAATTATTGGGATAGATGACGATTTTCTTGGAACTTTTGGTCTTACACTTGTTAACGGCAACAATCTCACCTCTTCTAATTCAAATACTTGCATAATAAACCAACACCTATTCAACTACTTGGAATGGGATAATTTTGAAGGAAAAGAAGTATTTGGTTCTGAAGTGATTGGTATCGTGAAAGATTTCAACCACATAAACCTTTACAATCCAATTGGCCATTTACAGCTCAAAAAACTTGAAGGCAATCCAAGCTTTTTGAACATCAAAATAAAAGGTGATGTAGCCAATGCAATTCAATTTGTCTACAAAACGCTTCAGGAAGTTGAGCCAGGCACCCCTTTTAACTATCAGTTTTACGACGACTGGATTCATTCCATGTACGAAAAGGAAGAAAAGCAAGCCTATGCCATTCAGCTTTTTTCAATTTTGGCCATCATCATCTCGTGTTTTGGCCTTGTAGGAATAATGAACCACATCACAAATCGCAGAGTTAAAGAAATAGGTATCCGCAAGGTAAACGGCGCCCGTATCTCTGAGATACTAACTATGCTCAATAAAGACTTTGTGAGATGGGTAGCCATTGCCTTTGTAATTGCCACCCCAATCGCATATTACGCCATGCACAAATGGCTACAAAACTTTGCCTATAAAACCAACCTGAGTTGGTGGATTTTTGCACTGGCGGGATTACTGGCATTGGGAATTGCGTTGCTCACGGTGAGTTGGCAAAGTTGGAGGGCGGCTACGAGGAACCCGGTTGAGGCACTCAGGGATGAGTAACACCCCCACCCCCCCTCCTGCCTGCCGACAGGCAGGAAGGGGGGCAGGGAACTACCATAATTGGAGATTTGAGCAATAAAATAAAAAAAAAATAAATGAAACACCTGCTAATTATTTACCTAAGATGCATCCGGAACAACCCCAAGATATTCCTGATTAACATTTTCAGTTATTCAATAGGAATTGTTGCCGTATTGTTTATCACCCTTTTTGTGGTGAAAGAATTCAATGCCGACCGATTTCACCAAAATCACAAGGACATTTATCGTGTGCTAAAAAACGCGCAAAACACACCTGTAAGGTATCCGCAAACAGAATACCCTCTGGGCAACTTATTGAAAAGCAATCATGCCGAAATTCAAGACTACACCAGGGTTATCGATTTAAAAGGCTACCAAATCACCAATGGCGACAAACAATTTAACGATCAAAAAATCAGCTTTGTCGATCGGCCATTTTTCTCCATTTTTAGTTTTAAGCTACTTACAGGCGACTTCAATTTATTGTACGACAATCCCAATACAATTGTTATCGACAAACCAACGGCCAAGCGTTATTTCAACAGCACCGATGTGATTGGCAAAACATTAGCATCAGAATATATCGGGGAAGAAGAAAAGAGAACATACACAATTGTGGGTGTTTTAGATGATTATCCCGAGGAATCAACTTTAAAACCCCAATTGATCACCGACATTAAGAGCAGGGCTGAGGAATACGAAGATTACTATTTTGTATCGTCGCCACAATTGTATTTGTACATGCCCAACTGCCGTGATGCAAATCAACTTGCTAAGCAATTCTCAAAAACCTTTCGCCGAAAATACAATGAAATGACAGGAAGGGATGAGCCTATTGTTGACGATTCCTTTTCAATTCAACGCTTATCGGAAGTGTACCTTCAATCAACCAATGTAAGCGATAATTTCGCAAAAGGCGACCATACCTTGCTGTTGGTATTAACCGGCATTGGCATTATACTTTTACTGGCAACCCTCATGAACTATTTGATTTTAACCCTAGGGTTAAGCTTGAAAAACAACAAGCAAAACCAAATAAGGTACATATTGGGCGGGAGCACGGGTTGGTTAAAAAAGAAATTCGCTTACGAATCGGTTTTTTACACGCTCATTACGTTTGGGCTTTCGCTTTTATTGCTCCCCTTTATGCACCAACTAATTAGCAACTACACTACATTCAGGTACAGCCTTTTTACTGTGTCCGATATGAAAATCATTGTATGTTTCCTGTTGGCACTTGTTGTTTTAGGGGCCTTGTGCGGAAACGTGCAATATGCCCTGCTATTTAATCGGAAAAAGCAAACGCAGGAATTATCAAAAATGTACAACAAGAAACCATTTTTCAGGTATTTAATTCAATTTCAACTAGTTATTTTTATTGCCATCATTTCGGGACTATTGCTTGTTCACCGCCAAATCAATTTTATCCGTAACCAGGACTTGGGTTTCGATTTGCAAAATACGGTCTCGGTAATGCTAAACGACTACGAAAACAAGGCAATCTTCCAACAAGAATGCAGTACTTACCCGTTTGTTGAACGAACAGCTATTGGGCATACGCTCTTCCAACACACACCATATTTAGACGACATCACCATTGACAAGGATCAAACCATAGTGAAAACCCAGACTATTTTTGGAGATCACAACTATATTGACACTTATAACATCAAATTAATTGCCGGCGAGAACATCGATGGAAGCAAACTGCCTTCTGTTGAAAACTATTTCTCGTATAAAACCAACAACATTATTGACATTCTTGTAAATGAAGAATTTGTAAAAAAATCGGGATTGAAAGAACCTTTGGGAACCATTGTTTCACTTGCTTTAAATAAAAGAGATAAGGGACGGATTACAGGCATTATTCAAAATGTAAGGAACTCGCCGTTCTACAACCCAATAACGCCTATGGTAATAGGCTATGGTTTAAGCCATATGCCGGATAATATTGTGTTGGTAAAAGAAGGCCAAATGGAAGAATTCAACGCTGCATTTGATAAGTTTCTAATTAAAATCAATAAAAAGTCACACTTCGCTTATGGCACATTTAATTTCGATTTTGATGTGTGGTATCAAAAGGAACAAATGCTTTTAAAAGCATTAACGCTGTTCTCAATTATCATATTGGCCATTCTGCTTTTGGGGCTGCTGGGAGTAAGCCTGTACCTCACCGAAAGCAAAACCAAAGAAATCGGCATCCGTAAAGTAAACGGCGCCCGCATTTCAGAAGTGTTGATTATGCTGAACAAAGACTTTGTAAAATGGGTAGCAATAGCCTTTGTAATTGCTACGCCCATTGCCTGGTATGCCATGAACAAATGGCTTCAAAACTTCGCCTATAAAACGGAACTGAGCTGGTGGATATTTGCACTGGCAGGGTTGTTGGCTTTGGGAATTGCTTTGATCACAGTAAGCTGGCAAAGCTGGCGAGCGGCTACGAGGAATCCGGTGGAGGCGTTGAGATATGAATAAAATTTAAAACACTAACTATGAACAACCTATTTGTAAAACACGCCATTAACAACTTATGGCAGCGAAAAAATAACTCGATAATCAGCCTCGTGGGACTTGCTGTTGCATTTACTGCTATTTTCCATATTTATTCAATTGTAGATTTTGAACGGGGGTATGACACTCAGCATGAAAATGCAAACAGAATTTATCGGATTAGTGGCGATATTGTCGCTGCTGAAAATACCATGACACATGCCGTTCTTGGTCCGTTAATGGGGCCGGGGCTCAAAACAGAATTTCCGGCAGTTGAATCCTTTACCCGCTTGGTTCCTGTACGTCATGCGGTTAAATTGGAAACCGATAAGGGGATAATTGAGATTGAAGAAGCTTATACCGCCGACACGTCCGTCTTCAATATTTTCACATTTCATTTTATTTATGGCAACCCCCAACAAGCCCTTCGAAAACCCAATGAGATTGTAATCAATAAAAGCCTTAGTCAAAAAATATTTGGAAATGCAAATCCTATTGGCGAAACTATTATACGCGACGGTGCGCCTCTTACCGTTGCGGGAGTTATAAATGACAGTCCGGAAAATACTCACCATAAATTAAATGTGCTGTTTTCTATGGGAGACGAATGGAACGACCCATCACAAACTACTGGAATTAAAGCATCTGAATCTTACTGGATGCCAGTCTGTTTTGTGTTTGTTTTATTGCAGGAGAACGCGAAGATTGAAAGCATTACTGACAACTTTCAGCCGTTTTACGAAAAACACATGTCCGCTTTCGGGAAAGCCATTAATGCACAATTCACCCCGATTATTATTCCGTTGAAGGATTTGCACTTTTCCCGAAGTATGAGTTATGACAATCCAAAAGGAAACCGTACCTATTCCTACATTTTCATGGTTATCGGCTTGTTCATTTTAGTGATTGCGTTCCTTAACTATTCAAACTTATTGGTGTCGCAAAACCTTGTACATTCAAAAAACATAGGAATACGGAAAATTAATGGCGCCAACCAAACCGGGATCTACCTGCAATTCTTAATCAACTCAATGGTTATTATTGCTGTGGCATTGTTTTCAGGAGTCATTCTTTACCGGTTGTCCATTCCACTTTTAAACGAGATACCACTCATCCGTTCCAATCCATTGCCATTGGGTATGATTATTTCGTTGTCGATAGGATTACTGCTTGTGCTGTCATTTTTATCTTCACTGATTCCATTTTTCAATCAATCGAAGAAAAGTGGGTTGAAACTTATTCTGAAAAAAGATGAATCCAAATTGAATAAAGGACAATTAAACTTTGGCCGGGTATCAACTATCGCCCAGTTTGCATTATCCATTATATTGCTCATCTCTATTATGCTAATCGGCAAGCAGCTAACTTTCCTTACGAAAAGTGATATGGGCTTCGACAAAGAAAATGTGATTATGCTGAAGCTCAATAAAACGATTTGCAGTTCTGAATCAGTTAATTCGTTAAAACAGGAAATTCTGAGAAATCCGAATGTCAAATCTGTTGCTTTTTCCAGGTACTCGCCCGGAGAAAGATTGAGTAGCTTTCATTTTCAAATTGACCGTGATGGAAAGAAAGTAACCAAGATTGTTAACGGAATGGAGATTGATTACGATTATATTCCGTTGATGAAAATGGAATTGGCTGAAGGGAGGAATTTTGACGCGACCCATCATGATGACGATTATAAATCGGTGATCATAAACGAAGCAGCCATTGAGTTTTGTGGTTATACTCCTCCTGTTGTAGAGACAGAAATTGAAGGGGTAAAAATCATCGGCGTTTTGAAAAATGTATCTTTTAATTCCCTTCGCAATCAAACCGAACCGATGGTGCTTTATCTCGATCAACAAAATGAAGGCTATTTAAACATCAGGATAAAAGCAAACTCAGATTTAAAGACAGCTATTCACAATGTGCAAAAAAGCTGGAAGACCTTTTATGTTGATGAACCTTTTAAAATGCAGTTTCTCGATAACCGGGTAAAAATGATGTACGACGATGATTATGCCAAAAGCAAACTAATCAAGCTTTTTACACTGGTAACCATACTGATTTCATTAATGGGACTTTTCAATATTTCATTAATGCAAAGCAATCAGCGCACCAAGGAAATCGGCATCCGAAAAGTGAACGGTGCCCGAATTTCCGAAGTATTGGTGATACTGAACAAAGACTTTGTAAAATGGGTAGCCATAGCCTTTGTAATTGCCACCCCAATCGCATATTACGCCATGCACAAATGGCTACAAAACTTTGCCTACAAAACCGAACTGAGCTGGTGGATATTTGCGCTGGCCGGGTTGCTGGCGCTGGGAATTGCCTTGCTGACGGTTTCGTTTCAATCGTGGAAAGCTGCAAGGAGAAACCCGGTCGAAGCCTTAAGATACGAATAGTGTCTTAAGGAAAAGATCACGCTTTTGGCGTGATGGAGGCACTCAGATATGAGTGACTAAATAAAGCCGAAGGCTTGATGGAGGCGTTGAGGTATGAGTAAGTCTTAGACTATGATTTTTGTGATTGAATGATTTCTATGATAATTTTGACTGGAAGCAACGAGTATGGAATTAGGAGGAAAACCTGTCAGGGTCTAACGAACCTGACAGCGTTTATCGAAGTAAAAATATTGCCATGAGTGGAGACATAGATGATCGAGGAAACGGTTATCGATCCAAATGATAAACAGAAACTTAAATTTGATTTATACGAATGAAGGATCTACAATTTATATTCAGGATGTTTAGGCGCAACCCGCTCTTGGTTTTTGTGAATATTCCGGGGCTTGCCATTGGTTTAAGTGCAGTATTGCTATTGTCGGTTTACCTTAATCATGAACTCAGCTTCGACAAGCACTTTACAACAAAAAACCAAGTATTTCGTTTGTACAACACAATTAGCGAAAACAACACCACGCAATGTGAAGCTATTTGTCTGCGAAAATCGTTCACTGAAATCCCACAACTGGTACCTGAAATAAAATCGGCTGCACAATTGTACCGTGGATGGAATTCGAGCATTAGCATAGAAGATCAGAAAAAAAGATATCCCTACAACCAACTTTTGTATGCCGATAAAGATTTTTTTGATGTATTCGGCCTCAGTTTAATACATGGAAACCCTGAAGAGGCACTTGTAGGAGAGAGAATGGTTGTACTCACAAAAACCACTGCCTTAAAAATATTCAGACGAACCGATTGTATTGGCGAAATTATTTCGGTATCGGACGAACCATTTACTATAACCGGTGTCATTGAAGATTTGCCCAGCACCACGCACTTCAATTTCGATATATTGGCGTCGATAGAAACCGTGCACCCTGAAAATTGGGGAGGGCTCGAACTTTACACCTATTTTCTTATTCACGAACATGCCGACATGAATGCTGCCGCTGAAAAAATTATTACAGCAAACAACGAAATAATGCAACCCTGGGCTGCACCCTTCGATGCTAAGGTAGAGTCGGGAGTCGAGAAATTATCATCCATCCATCTTCGCACTCCGGTTGATTTTGATTTATCTGCAAAAGCCAACATTGCACACATCCAAATTATTGCACTCATCGCATTTTTCATATTGCTCATTGCAATAATAAATTTCATAAACCTTTATATACTTCATGGAGAAAAACGCATTGCCGAAATTGCTGCCCGTAAATCACTTGGCGCCAATAAACCCGCACTTGCAAAACTCTTTTTTACCGAAACCGGGATAATTGGTTTTATAGCTTTAGCTGTGGCTATTGCAATATCCTTAATTGCACAGCCATTTTTTGCTCAAATTATGCAAAGTACAATTTCGTATTCCGATATTATTTCTCCCTCCGGATTACTCATTGCTAGTTCGATTTTAGTCGTTCTGGTTCTTGCAGCAGGCTCCTATCCCAGTTATTTTTTATCGAATTTGGATTTAGTCAGTGCCCTAAAAGGGAAATCATTAAAAGTGAAACGAAAAAGCACCCTATCGCGAGTAGCCGTTGTTTTGCAATTTTCTATTTCGGTATTTTTAATTACTGCATTTACAATTGTATATGCCCAAACCAATTATTTGAGAAATATGCCCATTGGCTTCAACCCCGATAATGTTATTGGCATTACTAACCTCGACAATCAAATTGTGAAAAGTACAAGTTCGATCGAAAACGAATTACTAAATCTCCCGTTTGTCGAAAGTGTTGGTTCTTCAACCCACGGGATGGGACAAGGCTGTAGCGGACAAGGAATAAAAATTTACGGTACAGCCGGCAGTATATTGGGCATTAACGAATACCGCATCAACCCGGGATTCGATGAAACAATGCAACTTAATTTGATTGAAGGGCGCTATTTTACTCAATCAAAAGCCGATACAAGCGGAGTATTATTAAATGAAGCCGCAGTAAAAATGTTAGGTGGTAATATCATTGCCGGAAGCTTAGTTGAAATGCACGGTAGTCCACTTCACGTTATTGGTATAGTTAAAGATTTTATTTATGAAGATCACCCGGGCGAAGCCATTGCGCCACTGGTTATGACTAATTACCGGCACAATGTTCAAAATATCTATATCCGTACCTTGGGTAAAGTTTCGAGAGACCAGCAAGCCCAAATTGAACAAGTATTCAAAAAGCATTCTACTGATTTCATATACGGACAATTCGAACTAAAAGAAGTATATGCCAACAAATTTACCGGCGAAGAAAGGGTGATAAAATTAGTAGCTACAGGGTCTACAATGGCTATCATCATCAGTTTTATTGGTTTGCTGGCATTAGCGATACTTAATGTTAACCGACAAAAGAAAGAAATTGGTATTCGCAAAGTGATGGGCAGCTCTGAGGCAAAAGTTGTTCGAGCACTGCTTTCCGAAACTTTTATACTGGTCGGTATTGCTATTGTCATTGCAATCACTGCCGGATATTTTACCATGCTTCGCTGGCTCGAAAGTTTTGTTGACAAAATTAGCCTTTCGCCCTTATATTTTCTGTTTAGTGCTGCTTCTGCCCTGTTAATTGCTTTTATGGCCGTTGGTTGGCAAAGTTGGAGGGCAGCGAGGAGGAATCCAGTTGAGAGTTTAAGGTATGAGTAAATTGACTTTTATCTAACAAATTACTCAACGGTATAATATTTAGATAATTGCAAATTTAGATTATTTAGTGTTCTTGATAGTGATTTGACCCTTCTTTTTAAATAGGCTTGTCTGTTTCCATCAATAATGTAAGGGTCAAATTCTACTTTTTCTGTTACCACTTTATAATATATTGTTTCCATTTTTTTTGCTGTAGCGATAACTGCCGACCCTGCACCGGATTTTGCTTTATTAGTTCTGAGATAGTCACCAAAGGGATTTTTTGCCCGCCATAAAGTATTGGCTGCTTTCCTGAAGGCTTGCCCGGCATGGTTTTTCCTTTTTCTGACTTTTGAGGATAATACTTTACCCCCGGTGATCTATGTCATCAATTGGATATTTAAAAGCATATATGCCTATATTAATGATAGGGCTCATAAGTACCATTGTGTAAAAAGGTCTGAACATTACTCTTTTTTACAAAAATATATATTCATGTTAAATGACGTACTCATAACGTTAGATTTTTGAATATGCTGCAGTGCGGCTGGAGTACTAATGAATAAATGACCATAAAATTAAACATCAATTCTTTTCGCTGTGCTCAGCCTCCTTTTCGGCCGCCGCGATATTCTTTTGGAAATTTTGGTTATAAAAAAACCCCGACTCTCGTATGAGAACCGGAGTTTGGATAAGTTGGCGGCCCCCGATTGCTATCAGCGATTTTTCAGGTCATATTTATTTTAGCATTCTTTCCTGCTGCTATGTGTTTTGTGTTTGAAAGAACTTATATTTCATAACAATACATAGGG
>SKHV01000455.1 GCA_007116765.1 Prolixibacteraceae bacterium
AGTAGTACTTCAAAAGAAGTTTATCAGAAGGGGTTGCTTTTAGGTTCCACAATGTAATAGCATACTCTTGGGTCTGTCTTTCTAGTGTATCATCCGACATTTCATCAAGAATAGGAGCAAATGCCATTGAAACAATTAAGATAGGCGATGTTCCTGTTGGTTTATTTTATGCTCTGGGTGCAGCATGGCGAATTTCGGAAGAAAATTTCCTGAAAGATATTCATGCAATCGAAGAATTAAAGTTAAGAGCTTCGGTCGGAATTGCCGGGAACGATGATATTGGAGAAGTTAACGCAATTGAGCATTTTGTGTTTGACCATTATAGATTAACTACAGTTATGGTTCCCGGTATTATTGCGAATAATCAATTGACTTACCAAACAAAGTCGCAAATCAACTTTGGTTTCGATTTGGCTTTTTTAGGTAACCGTGTTATGCTAAGTGCTAATTACTTTAATAATAATAGTGATAATATCATGCTCTTCAGTGATGAATACAGTTCTTTAGGCTTCGATTTTTATCCTAGTAATTCAGCATCCCTTAATACAACCGGTTATGAACTAGATGTATTTAGTAGGATAGTCGATAAAAGAGACTTTAGTTTTGACTTAGGGCTAAATATTACAAACAATAAAACTATTATTAACGATATTCCCGGTGGTGAACATATATATAAGGGTAGAGGAGGTGTTGAAATTATAAACCGCGTAGGCGAACGAATCAATAGTTTTTATGGCTACGAATATGACGGTGTTTTTGCAACAACTGAAGAAGCTAATCAAGCAATGCTTTTTTCTGATAGAGGATTGCAATACAAAGCCGGAGATGCAAGATTTTTAGATATAAATGAAGATAATATAATTAACAACGAAGATAAAATACTTTTAGGATCGTTCGAACCCGATTTTTATGGAGGGTTAAATCTAAATATATCATACAAGAGATGGTCTCTTAATTCATGGTTTCAGGGAGTATACGGAAATAAAATATTTAATTACGTAAGGTATCAGAATGAAAAAATGACCGACTTATCCAATCAAAGTGTTAAAGTTTTGCAGCGTTGGCAATACGAAGGTCATGAAACAGTTGTCCCGAAAGCACAATGGGGCGATCCTGTTGGAAATAATGCCTTATCAAGCCGTTGGATAGAAGATGGTTCTTATTTAAGATTAAAAGAATTAACCTTGGCGTACAACGTAGGTGAACAGTTTTCAGCATTTAGTAGTATGAAAGTTTTTATTACCGTGAACAACTGGTTTACTTTGACCAACTACTTGGGTTACGATCCTGAATTTAGTTATTCGTCTGATATTCGTAATCAGGGTATTGATTACGGTACAATGCCTGTTTCAAAGCAATTTACTGTTGGTGTGCGAATTGGCTTGTAAACAATTAATATATGTATGAAAACAATATGGGAAATAATGTTATTAAAATGAATATGAGCACTATTAAAATACATAAAATGAAAACAAAAATATATTTCATTGTAGCTATACTTTCATTTGGCATGTTGACATCCTGCGAAGACTTTCTTTTTCCTTCTCAGGACTTAATAATCAAAGAAAGCGATATGCCTCGTGATATGTTGGAAATGAGAGCCGCCAGTTTGGGATTATATGCATTACAACAAGAGTTGGTTGAACAAGTTCTTATACTGGGCGAATTGCGTGGCGATCTTTTGAAAGTTACAGGCAATGCCGATCCCGATTTAATCGAAATTAATAATTTCAATATATCAGAAAACAACAGGTATGCCGACCCAATGAACTTTTATAAACTTATCTCAGCATCAAACAAAATTATCAGAATTTTAGAAGATAAATACTTATCAGATATCGATCCTGCAAGAGGGATTACAGACTTTCACAAAATGCTCGGAGAAGCTATTTGTATGAGAAGCTGGGCTTACTTTAATGCTGCCCGAATTTACAACGAGATTCCTTACATTCCTGAAACGTTAACCGATATTGATAAAATTGTTGAATACGTAAACACTCCTGGAACATACATCGACAGTGCTTATGTAAAGTACCATCCCAATGGTTTGCACAATGATACAATTGTAATGGTATATGAGGCAAATGACAAAATGTTTCTGAACCAAGATATTGTTATTCGTAAAGCAATTAGCGACATTGAAAACCGGGTTGTTTCTTCAGGAGTTGACTATGGACGAGACTATGATGACCCAACGTGGCTGGTTACTGTTTGGAATGATTATGCCAAGCATGCTTTGCTTGGGCAAATGTACCTGCACATTGGCGATTATACTAAAGCAATGCAAAATTTCAACAGGCTTTTATTATATGCCGAGCCAGGAGCAAATGTAGTGCGATTTGGGCTCGATGGAAGATTCCGTGATAATAATTGGAAAAATATACTAACAGGTATAGATGAAAATGAACATATTTTTTCATTATGGTTTGGGAAAAATACTTCAACATTCCAACGAAACCCTCTACAGTACTTCTTTTCTAGTACAACGCCCAACATACACGCTATGCAACCTACAAAATATGCCGTTGAACTTTGGGAGTCGCTGTGGAGCAGATATCAATTAATTAGGAATGCCAGCAACCCCGATTTAACCTACATGTTGGATCCCGGAGAGCCCGGCGACTATCACAGAGGGAACGGGGTTTCTTATGCTTATGTGAGAAACGGAAAGGTTTTTACAAGTAATGAGTGGGCGCATATGATGGAACTAAAATTGTTCGACAAACAAAACGAACTTCAAATTTTTATGCAAGAGGTTGATACAGTTGTGTATAAATATACTATAGGTAAAAATCCCTTCAGTCACGATGCTCATTATATGGTTTTCAGAGCTGCCGGTATTCATTTGTATGCGGCAGAGATTTTTGCTAATTGGATTCCAAAAGGAGGAGTTTTGTTCATGTCAAGGGCACAAGACTATATTTATACCGGAAACTATAAGCAAGACCCAAGGCAGTTGGGTGTTGCCGGAAGGGTTGGGTTTGGCAGAACTCAAGGTATTTCTGTAGATAATGATATTGTTTACAATTTTGACCCCTATACAAATGAAGTAATTGGATATATAAATATTAATACAACACTTAATAAACAATTATATCTTGAAGAAGTTATTCTCAGGCAAAGAGCTCTTGAATTAGCTTTTGAAGGTGAACGGTTTTATGATTTAGTCAGAATCGCAAAGCGCAGAAATGTGAGAGGTTTAGATGGTAATCAATTTTTGGCTGATAGAATCGTTACAAAATTTCCATCCCAACAACAAGATATTATAAGGAATAGGTTATTAGATGAATCGAATTGGTATATTCCGTTTGTTCTCAAATAATTTTAGTAAAAAATTGAATTGAATGTTTAGCTATAAGCGATGCTGATTTAACTTAAATGCCAATTGTGAGCGGAAAGTTCAATTTTGATAAGTGTTTGTGATAATTTGACAAAAAATTTGCATTAAAACAATAATTTACAAGCTAAATTTAACTAATAAATTAATTATTAAAACTTATTGAATTATGAGAAAAAGTTACTTAAAATTGACAATTTGTATATTTCTAATATTCCCTTTATTGTTGCAAGGGCATATTAGAACAGAACAAGAAACGTGGTACAACCTTTTTATTCCGGGTTTAGAAGTACCACCACTTATTTTTACCGAGTTTAGAGCAGGCGGAGCACCTAATACCTATATTGAATTGACCAATGTAGGAGATGAACCCATTGACCTTAGTAATTTTTCACTGATTTCGGGCAATACCTATTTCAAAATGGAGTTTTCTACCGATAGTTTATTTAGGATAGGATTTGAGTATGGAATAGTACCTTTAACTGGTTCTCACCATAAAGTAATTATGTTGGATCCCGGTGAGTCTTATGTGATGTCGAATGTTTTTGATGCACAAACTAATCCGCCCCATTTACCTATTCATAATGTAGGCGTAATGCAGAAATCGGACTACCTGTCTCACTTTCCCGAAGAAACTACGGCTATATTTTTAGATAATCCTGAATATAACGCTTTTGGCAGGGATTCAATAAGTGAATTTTATGCCCATACACGAAACACACCCAATGTGGGTTACTATTTGCAATATGCGTTTACCGATTCTTTAGGCATGCGCGATTCAACAATTGTTGATAATGTAAACTTCTCTATTGACGATCAATCAGGTTTTCAGAATGATAAATGGGGACAAGGGAATTATCAGACTCCGGTAGCCGGAGTAGCTGATGCTATAAGTGATTATATACTTATCAGAAAGGCTGATGTTAAAAAAGGAAATACAAACTGGCATATGGCCAGAGGTACTGATATGGAAACATCGGAATGGTTGCCCATTCCTCAATTTAACCATAAATTTAATTCGTTTACAACTATTGGTGAACATGGTGATTTCGATATTGATTATACAATAAAAAATCCGAAAATTAGTATTGATGAAGCAACCGGAATTATGACCGTGCCCTGGGAGATTTCTCGTGGCGAAGTTATGAGTGAGCAGTTTGATTTTGGTCCCGGAATGGGCTGGGCTTATAATGAAAATGCCAACGACTCACTTTTCAGAAGTGTACGTAATGGTGATACTTTTACTATGTATGCTGTAGGAAATGAAATAAGAAGATTGGACTTGACAATTATAGTAACAGATCCTACTTCTGATGTGGCTATAGCTTATCCTAAAAGAATATTCCGTAACAATCAACACAGTATTGTTCCTGTCGACGTTCTTCCCCAAGAGGTTGATGAGGCTACATGGAGAGGATTATTCCAAATTACACAGGGGCTCGAAATAGATTCAATTTATAATGTTCCTTTTGGCACCCCAGTAGATTCTTTGATGAAATATATTTATATTCCTGACAATGCTTCTGCCGAAATAGAGTTTCTTAACAACGAAGAACGCAATAACCTTAAAAAAGGCGATAAACTTGTAGTAACTTCTGCAAATGGAAACAACAAAAAAGAATACTTGATTGAAGTAAGCGTAAATGCCCCTTCGTCTAATGCTAATTTAAGTAAAATTTCATGGCCCGGTTATGATGATGATGTTTATTGGGAGTGGACAGATGAGACCATCCCCGGTTTTAACCCGAACCGTACAGCTTATACCGTACAACTAACCGATGGAACAAAAACGATACCTGCCCTTCAATTCACGACAGAAAGGGCTAATTCAACCGTAAATGTTACCAGGGCTATTGATATTAACGGTTCTCTTGAACAACGAACAACAACTGCCGTTGTAACTGCTCCTGATGGTATTTCAACTCGTACTTACAGGGTAACTTTTGAAATAGAAACAGTACCTGTTCAACCAAACACGGCTGAGCCTTTTATTTCGGAATTGATGCAAGGCGAATCATTTGCTTATGCCATAGAAATTTTCAATCCTGGCAATGTAGAGCTCGATCTTGACGGCTATGTACTTTTAAACGGTGCTGCCGACCACAACCTTGCAGAGGCTCTTGAAGCTTCTAAAAATGAACCTTTTGGCAATGACGGACCTTATCGTTATCAATATGCATTCGGTAAAAGGTTTAAGCACGATACAGATTCCGAAGCTTATGGTGCAGAACCAGGATACCTTATCCCCGATAATTTAACAAACACAATTGTTGCACCAGGTGGTGTGTTTACGGCAGGAACTATTCCCGATGGCGCATGGCCAGGTGGTAGATTCGATGATAACGCTGGTCGTATCGCTGTTTTTGAACATTTTATTGAGAACCTAGATTTTACTTGGTTTGGATACACTTTTCAACACGATGACACCAATCTTACAGATTCTTTAAATATCGAGTTTAGAGTTAACTCTTTTGGGCGTCATTTTCACAGATACAGGAATCCCGCAGTAATGGGCTTTACTGCGGGTGCCGGCCGCTCATATAATAGTATCTTTTTATTGAAAATTGAAAATGACTCTGTTCGTAATGGTTTAAAAGATATTTATGACCCCAATGATTATACCGTAGTAGACCGCTTTCAGAAAGCCCCTGAGGCAGATAAATTTTATGCATCAGGATGGGATTTGAGAATCCCCCACTGGCAGGGATGGAGCATAAGGCGTAAGCCTCACGTATGGAGAGGTGTTACACAACCAGGAGAGGGTATTGGCGATGACTTGGGACGCAGCCCGGAAAATTCAGAATGGATAATCTACAATAATCGTACTAGAGATTTAGATTGGAAAGGAGATTTGGTTCCAAACCCACCTGCAAGTAATGATAATTATTTGAGTATTGGTGCACATGAAATGAATCCTATTACTAACTACTTATCAAATATAACTTCATTATTTTTTGAAGTAACACCTGGTTATGAAGGAAATTTAACCATTACCGGAGATTTAGCAGGTCTCAATGTAGAAACCTTTTATACGCTTATTGACAAGGGTGATGTGTCGCAAACTTTTGAAATGTATGATGGAACGACTCTCTTGACGATGAACGATGTTATTGCTGATGGTTATTTGTTAAAAGTTACTTCAGGTAATGGAATGCA
>SKHV01000173.1 GCA_007116765.1 Prolixibacteraceae bacterium
ATTTATTTGAATAAAATGAGCTTTGCTTTATTTTTTTTGGTTCAACTTTAAAAAATCTTACATAAAATTGTGATATTTGCCAACTGAAACTTCATTTTACCATATAAAAAAACACATATCATGTTTAAAATTCAAAACCTCAACAAAATCGATGAAGAGGGACTGAACCTGTTTCCTGATAATCAATACAGCATTGATAGCGAAGCAGAGAATCCCGATGGAATTATTCTCCGCAGTTTCAACATGCATGAGATGGAAATTACGTCGTCGGTTAAGTCTATTGCCCGTGCAGGTGCGGGGGTTAATAATATACCCGTAGATAAATGCACCGAGAAAGGCATTGTGGTATTCAATACTCCCGGCGCAAATGCAAACGGCGTTAAAGAACTGGTTATTGCAGGCTTAATGCTGAGCTCGCGCGATATAGCAGGTGGCATCGAATGGTGTAAAACACTAAAAGACAAAGGAAGCGAAATCACTTCTTTGATTGAAGCCGGCAAGAAAAATTTTGCCGGAAGCGAAGTGAAAGGAAAAACTTTAGCAATTATCGGACTTGGCGCTATTGGTGTTTTAATCGCGAATGCAGCCCAATCAATTGGAATGAAAGTAATAGGTTACGACCCTTACATGTCCGTAAAATCGGCATTGAAACTTAGCCGCAATGTACAGGTAGTATCGAGTGCCGACATTGCATTTGGTGCGGCCGATTTTGTAAGTATAAATGTACCTCAAACTCCCGAAACAAAAGGTTATATCAATAATGAAACCATAGGCCTGATGAAAGAAGGGGTTAAGATTCTAAACTTTGCGCGTGGCGGGCTTGTGAACAACACCGATATGAAAGTTGCTCTTGAATTGGGTAAAGTAGCCACTTATGTAACCGATTTTCCTGATCAGGAAACACTAAACATGCCTAACACAATCTGTATTCCTCACCTTGGTGCATCAACAGCCGAGTCGGAAACCAACTGCGCCATAATGGCTGTGGAGCAAATACGCGAATTTCTGGAAAACGGGAACATTATCAACTCGGTAAACTTTCCAAATGCCGACATGGAACGCCATCAAGGTGGTGCACGTATACTAATAGCCAACAAAAACATTCCGAATATGGTTAGCCAAATCACTTCGGCACTTGCAACAGCCAACGTGAACATAGCAAATATGCTAAACCGTAACCGCAGCGAAATTGCCTATAACATTATTGATGTGTATCGTGCCGAGGTAGAACCCGGTATTGTACAGCGGTTGATTGAGATCGACGGGGTATTTATGGTTCGTGTATTGAATGGAAAATAAGTATTAAGAAATCAATATTTCAATAGAGACTGTCTAAAAAGTCATAAAAACTAAATTTGCCACAAAGGTTCGAAGGCACAAAGATGTCACAAAGCCTTGATTATGTGAATTAATGCTTCGTGTTGCCTTTGAGTATTTGTGTATCAGTGGCCAAATAAATGACTTTTTGGACAGCCCCTTTTTTATGACTCAAAATCGATCTTTTCATATCCTATACCGGTAAGAAACAAGCCCTTTGCCCTGGCCGATGCACCGGCTTTTCCCCTATCCTTTTGTTCTATAATTTTTTTAAAATCGGAAATACTTAGCTTTCCTTTTCCCACTTCAACCAGCGTACCTACAATTGCACGTACCATGTTACGCAAAAACCTATCGGCAGTAATGGTAAACACCAACAATTCACGTTCGTCGTATTCCCAACGGGCTTCTTGAATTAAGCAGTTATTAGTTTTCACATCGGTATGCAATTTACTGAACGAAGTAAAATCGGTATAGTTGAAAAGTTTTTGGGCGGCTTCATTCATGCTCTCAACATCGAGTTTTTGAGGAATAAACGAAGTGAAATCGTGCAAAAAGGGTTCTTTACGTTGCGTAATGTAATATTTGTATGTACGCGAAATTGGACTAAAGCGTGCATGCATTTCATCCACTACTGCAAATACTTTGTCAATACGAATATCATCGGGCAAAAAACTATTCAGCTTAAAGCAAAATTTATCGGTATCAAGCAAAGGGTTTTCTAAATCGAAATGCGCCACAAAAAACGAGGCATGTACACCGGTATCGGTCCGTCCGGCACCAATCAAATTTATCTCTTCTCCCGAAATAAGCGATACAGCCCTGTTTAACTCGGCTTGCACACTATTGGCATTGGGTTGAATTTGCCAACCATGATAATTCTTTCCGTTATAAGCAAGTTGAATAAAATAGCGTTGCATAAAACTGTTTTGTTTTCCAACAAAGATATATATTCATAAAAATAAATAATCAAATCAAAATAATGTTTACTACATTTGTATTGTTTTATATTAAATAACTATTAAAAATCAGAATGTTACAAAATGTTTTAATCAAATCGAGAAAATAACTTCTATAATTCTGATTATAACTTTCATTTACATTTTGCTTAACAATTTTTAACTGCACGGTATTTTGTATTAAGCAGTGAAATTATATTTTCGTGTGGCGAAAAAAACAAAGACAATGTCTTTTTATAAACAACAACAGTTAAACAAACAATAACACTAAATAGTATGACAGGAAGTACCGATATCAAAGCATTAAACGAGAAGATCCAACAAGAAAGTCAGTTTGTTGATATTATCAGCATGGAGATGAATAAGGTGATTGTTGGCCAAAAACATTTGATTGAAAGTTTGTTAATTGGTTTGCTTTCCAATGGACACATATTACTTGAAGGAGTTCCCGGACTGGCAAAAACATTAGCAATTAACACACTTGCAAAAATAATCGATGCCGATTTTGCTCGAATTCAGTTTACACCCGACCTATTGCCTGCCGACTTGCTGGGTACCTTAATTTACAGTCAAAAGAACGAAGAGTTTGTGGTCAAAAAAGGGCCTATTTTTACCAACTTTGTATTGGCCGACGAAATTAACCGTGCTCCGGCAAAAGTGCAATCGGCACTGCTCGAAGCCATGCAGGAACGCCAAATTACCATTGGCGACCAAACCTACAAACTCGACGAACCGTTTCTGGTTATGGCCACTCAAAACCCCATTGAACAGGAAGGAACCTATCCGCTACCCGAAGCTCAGGTTGACCGCTTTATGCTCAAAGTGGTAATATCGTATCCTAAAAAAGACGAAGAAAGAGAAATCATACAGCAAAATCTGTTAAAATCGTTCCCTGTTCCTAATAAAGCATTGAATCCAGCCGATATTTTACGTGCGCGCGAAGTGGTACATGAAGTTTACATGGATGAAAAAATACAAAAATACATTGTCGATATTGTATTTGCAACCCGTACTCCGGCAGATTTTGGACTGGATAAATTCAACGATATGATAAGCTTTGGTGCTTCGCCGCGTGCAAGCATAAGTCTGGCTCAAGCCTCAAAAGCTTATGCCTTCATTAAACGACGCGGATATGTAATCCCGGAAGATGTGCGTGCAGTGTGTCACGATGTTTTACGTCACCGCATAGGGTTAAGTTACGAAGCCGAGGCCAACAACCTTTCAAGCGAAGAAATAATCAGCGAAATACTCAACACAGTAGAAGTACCATAGGGTAGGTTTAAGATTTAACTGCGCTGCGCTACTATTCAATCAAGTATAAAGTATCAAGCATCGAAGATGGAACATACCGAGTTATTAAAAAAAGTACGGCAAATTGAAATAAAAACCAAGGGGCTTTCGCGCAATATTTTTGCAGGTGAATATCACTCGGCATTTAAAGGGCGAGGAATGGCCTTTAGTGAAGTGCGCGAATACCAGTACGGCGACGACATACGCAACATCGACTGGAACGTTACGGCTCGTTACAATAAACCTTTCATTAAAATTTTTGAAGAAGAACGAGAACTAACCGTAATGTTGGTTATCGACGTGAGCGGTTCACGTAATTTTGGAACTTTTGACAAATACAAGAAAAATGTAATCACCGAAATTGCAGCCGTACTCGCTTTTTCGGCCATTCAAAATAACGATAAAATCGGCGTGATTTTCTTTTCCGATAAAATAGAAAAGTTTATTCCGCCCAAAAAAGGGAAAAGCCACATATTGAGAATTATTCGCGAACTTATCGACTTTGAGCCTGAAAACAGAACAACCGACATCAATCAAGCTTTGCAATATCTTACAAATGCCATAAAAAAGCGTTGCACTACATTCGTGATATCCGATTTCATCGACAATAATCATGATTTACAACGTGCACTCTCCATTGCCAACAACAAGCACGATTTAGTAGCCCTACGTATTTACGACGAACGCGAAACAACGCTACCTTCAGTTGGAATGATAAAGATGAAAGATGCGGAAACCGGTCAATACGTGTGGGTCGACACTTCGAGCAGCAAAGTAAGAGGCGCATACAGCCATTGGTGGAAACAGGCTTCGGCACAACTCAACAGTGCCTTTACCAAAACCGGTGTCGACTATGTGAACATCAACACCAAAGAAGACTATGTAAGGTCATTAATGAACCTGTTCAAAAAAAGAAGCAGTAAACAATGAGAAACCTACTTAAAATAGCAACCGCATTAGTACTGGCGATATTTACCACTATCACATCAGCTCAGGAAATAAAAACCCGTGCTCAGCTCGATAGTGCCATTATTCTAATAGGCGGCCAGGTAAATTTGAATGTAGAAATTGAATTCCCCGATGAAATCATGATCCGCTTTCTTGAAGTAGGCGACTCACTGGGAAATCATGTTGAAATAATTGAACGCTCGAAACCCGATACAATTATTCTGGAAGAAAACCGTAAGCGTATATTACAAAACTTTATTGTTACATCATTCGATACAGGGCAGCATGAAATACCTCCCTTTCAATTCGAATTTAGCTATAAAGACATAAGCGATACGATTAAAACAAACCCCGAGGTTTTATATGCCTATACCCTGCCCCAGCTCGACTCGCTTTTTGCCGAAATTGGAGGCCCCATCGATATAAAACCTCTATACGATGCTCCGGTAACGTTCAAAGAAGTGGCTCCGTGGATTATGGGGATTCTTTTGGGTGCAGCACTCATTTTTCTCATTCTGTATGCCATAAAACGTCGAAGAAATAATCAACCTATTTTCAGTTTTCCACAAAAACCGAAGGAACCGGCACATGTAATTGCCCTACGTGAGCTAAATCGCATTAAAGAAGAAAAAATATGGCAACAGGGTAAAACCAAAGAGTACTATAGTGAAGTTACCGATACGCTTAGAGAATACATCGAAGATCGTTTCGATATTAATGCAATGGAACAAACATCCGACGAAACAATAGCGGTGTTCAATGCACGTAGAAATTTGCTGCCTTCCGAAATTTTCGAGAACCTAAAGCACATGTTGTCCAATGCCGATTTAGTAAAATTTGCAAAATACGAACCCCTACCCGACGAAAATAATCTACTGCTGGTCGATGCTTACTTCTTTGTAAATCAAACCAAAATTGAAGAAAAACAAGAAGCCGGCCATGATGAAAGTGAAGAACAAGAAGGAGATGATGTAGTATTAAAATAGACAGAAAATGATATTTAAACACACATACGCAAATCCTGAATTACTGTACCTGTTGCTTGGACTAATTCCACTTATTGTATGGTATTTATTCTGGCAAAAGAAAATGAGTGCCAGTTTGCAGGTATCTACAATTCGAAGTCTCGAAAGTGCTCCAAAAACATGGAAACACTATCTCAGGCATTTGCTTTTCGTAATTCGGCTGGCCATTTTTGCCTTACTTATTATTGTGCTTGCCAGACCACAATCGAGCGAAAATTGGGAAAACCAAACCACCGAAGGTATTGATATAGTAATGTGCATCGACGTATCGACCAGTATGCTGGCGCGCGACCTTAAACCCGACAGGCTCGAAGCTTCGAAAGATGTAGCCACACGCTTTATTGCCGGCAGGCCATACGACCGTATTGGGCTGGTTATTTTTGCCGCCGAATCGTTTACCCAGTGCCCGCTTACTACCGACCATGCCGTGGTAACCAATTTACTGCGCCAAGTAAAAACCGGCGTGCTGATTGATGGGACTGCTATTGGCGACGGACTGGCCACATCGGTAAACCGCCTTCGAGAAAGCGATGCTGTAAGCCGTGTGGTAATTCTTTTATCCGACGGAGAAAACAACCGCGGAGAAATACCACCACTCACAGCCGCCGAAATTGCCCGCACTTTTGGTGTAAGGGTTTATACTGTTGCTGTAGGACAGGAAGGTACTGCTCCATTCCCGGTGCAAACTCCTCACGGAACCCGCATGCAACAAATGGAAGTAAGAATTGACGAACAAACACTCCAGTCAATTGCCGACATTACAGGTGGTAAATACTTCAGGGCAACCGATAACGATGCACTTATAAAAATTTACGAAGAAATTGACCAGTTAGAACGCTCAAAAATTGAAATAAAAGAATTTAACCG
>SKHV01000187.1 GCA_007116765.1 Prolixibacteraceae bacterium
CGTTTGTGCCTGGTATTCTTCGCGGGGCACTTTGTGTAGAAATTGTTTTGCATCGACAAAAATTGCATGGCCTCCAAAGGGTTGTTGAACAGGAATTCCGTAGGATTTGAGCTTATCTCCAAGGTAATGCACTTGTTTGATGCGTGTTTGCAGATATTCAAACTCTGTTCCTTCGTCGAGGCCTACAGCCAGGGCTTCCATGTCGCGCCCCGACATGCCTCCGTATGTAACATAGCCTTCGAACATAATGTCGTAATTCGAAGCCTGTTTGTAATGTGTTTCGTTCTTGAATGCCACAAAACCACCTATGTTTACTATGGCATCTTTTTTTGCGCTCATGGTGGCCATGTCGGCATACTGAAACATCTCACGTACTATTTCTTTGACCGTTTTATGGGCATAACCGTCTTCGCGTTCTTTAATGAAATAAGCATTTTCAGCAAAACGTGCCGAATCGAAGCAAACCGGAATGCCATGTTTTTGTGCCAAAGCGTAAACTTGTTTCATGTTCGCAATGGAAACCGGTTGCCCGCCCGACGAGTTGCAGGTAATGGTTAGCATAATGAGTGGTATTTTTCCTTTGGGAGAAGCTTCAATTTCTTTTTTCAGTTTATCTATATCGATGTTTCCTTTGAAGGGGTGTGGGTTGTCTATTTCAAAGGCTTCGTTGATTGTACAGTCTATTGCCACCGCATTTCGAAATTCAATGTGCCCTTTGGTTGTGTCGAAATGCGAATTACCCGGAACGACATCGCCTTCTTTTAAGAAAGTAGAAAAAAGAACATTTTCGGCTGCACGTCCCTGATGTGCCGGGAGTACGTGTTCGAAGCCCATTATTTTTGTTATTGCATTGCTCATGCGGTAAAACGATTGTGCTCCGGCGTAGCTCTCGTCGGCTTCCATCATGGCCGCCCACTGTTTCTTGCTCATGGCTCCGGTGCCCGAGTCGGTGAGTAAATCGATATAGACTTTCTCGCTCGATAGCTTGAAAAGATTGTATTTTGCATCGGCCAACCATTTTACGCGTTGCCGGCGTGTGCTTTGGTAAATGGGCTCAACCATCTTAATGCGGTACGATTCGGCAAAAGGAAGTTTCATGTTGATTTTTTTGGTATTTTTTAAAGTTAAAAAACACTAAGAAAGGTGATGCTGATAAACGTCAGATCTTTATTCTTTATTAAGGCATTTGTGAATAAATAAAAAAGAGGCTGCCCAAGCGGACAGCCTCCTGAAAAATAAGTGTGTCAAAATGTTAATTCATGTATGTTTTTAATTGTGCTAATAAATTTCCCCTCAGGTTTTTGGCCACAATATTTCCTTCTTTGTCAATTAAAAATGTAGTTGGAAATGAATTTACGCCATACTCTTTTTGGATGTCATCGCTGCACATGGCATTACGGTAGTTAATGCCATTTTCGGCAATAAAGGTGTTCAGTTTTTCCTCAGTGTCGCCAACCGAAAGACCAATAATGATAAGTTCGTCTTCCGGAATTGAATTTGCCAGTTCAATCAGGTGTGGCACTTCGCCCACGCAGGGTCCGCACCATGTTCCCCAAAAATCGATAAATACAAATTTTCCTTTATGATCCGAAAGGTTAAAGTTTTCGCCGCAAAGTGTGGCAATGGTAAAGTCGGGCGCGGCTATGCCTTCTTTTATTTTGAAACGTTGCAGAAACTGTTCAACATTCCCATTGTGCAAACCCTTGTAATCAGGATAATCTTCTTTTATGCGGTTTATGAGCTCAATGGCTTTTTCTTCAATCCGGTACGACATGTTTTGTGCCCTGTCGAAAAGAATTGTTCCACAAATCTGATGGTCATCGCTGGTTGCCAATACATTGTTTAAGTAATTACTAAAATAACCGGCCGGTATATTTGCATCTTCCGAAAGTGAATTGAGGATTATTTCGATGTCGATATTATTGAATGAACTATACAATGATAGTGGGATAAATGGGCTGTTATCAATTAAATTTTTGGCCGCAGATGTTTTTTCAAGCATATAATTGTAATATGAAATGCTTCTTCGAATTTTATCAAGCATTTGTCGGTTTTCTTTTCTTGAGTGAAAAACCATTTCTAAATAAGTGGGGTGGTAATTATTGATTATAATAAACTCGATTTCAAGAAACAGCCAGTGATATTTTTCAGGAACCTGATTTTTAAGTTCGCTTATTTCATTGTTTAATGAATCGCGTTGTGCTAAAACAATGTCGAATTCATCGTTTTCTTGCATCAGTCTAAATATGGTATTACTTGCTTCAATAGCAATTCTTTTTAGGTTGTTAACTATATGGTTGTGTATGCTGTCGGCAACATTGCCCGATATTTTGTACTCGGGTTCGCCGCGCCTGTACTCATCGGGGCGGAAAACTATCGTTTCATTTCCATCGGTAATTACATTGCCAAGGTTTGCCCACACATTGTATTCGTTGGTGGGCAACGATGCAATGTGAATGTTTTTATTCATGTTAACCAAAAAGTAAATTTCATCAATGGGTGTATCCATCATGGCCTCGGGCAAACGGTATGTATTGTCTTCGGGGTGATACACCAGGTATTCTTCTTCGTTGGGAGTATGGTTGTTGAAATTGCCCATGGGTGCAATAAACTCAATTTCTTCGGGGATGCTCAACCTGTCCATTTGCACAATAATTTCAAGTTCTTCGTCCGTGTCGGGTACAAAAATGTATAAGTAATTTTATTGGCCGTGGGGTGGAGCATCACCACATCGTAAATACCTGCGGGCAGTTCCATCTCAAACACGCCATCGGGCGAGAGCAACATTTCATTCATTTCTCTCCACGGAGCTAACTGCCATGCATATTCGGTATATCCGAATGCGTAGTTATGCCCTTCGGCATGATCGGGAGCTTCTAGTTTAACTTTTAATTTGGCTGCGTAGAGCGAAGGGAGGCAAATTATTGCCATTAAGAGGAAAAGTGTAATTCGTTTCATTTCGTTAATATTTATTTGTTAAAAGGTAAAATGAAACCGCCTCAGAAGTATTTACTTAAGCCTGTATTCTGATAGCCAGAAGGTAAGTTCTTTTTTCTTGGTGGTTTCAATATGTTGATTTAAAAGGTTAATGTACAATTATACGGAATAGTATGAATTATATTGTTAGTTTGCCTTTTGTGAAATGTTAAAAAAACAAAATCATGTTTGTAAGTGTCAGTAAAACAGTTTTCTAATATGTGTTTGTATTTTTACGTGTTTTATATGTTATTGAACATATCTTCGATGTTTTGAATTAATATCATCAATTTATTATCGCTTTGCGTATTATATGGTTTTGGATCTTTTCAGTATGTTAGGCTTTATTTTCGGAGAGAGTACAAAATAGATAGTAACTTGCACTTTGAAAAGAAATCCACTATCTTTGATAGTATCATACGATACTATCAAGACAGAATAAATGAGACCGCCATATAAAATAACAGGCAAGATCTTAAAATTAGTTGCTTCGATTTCAGAAAAAATTGGAGAGGTAAATTCTGCACATTTAAATAGACCACCGACAGAATTAAGAAAGAAAAACAGGATTAAAACAATTCACTCATCACTTGAGATTGAAGGTAATACCTTGACCATTGAACAAATAACGGCCATTATTGAAAATAAAAGGGTAATTGGACCTAAGAAAGATATTTTAGAGGTTAAAAATGCTATTGCCGTTTATGACTATTTGGACAAACTGAATCCATTCAACTTTGATTCGTTCTGTAAAGCTCATGGAATATTAATGCACGGACTAATTGAATCAGCAGGCAGACTTAGAAGCAAATCGGTTGGAATTGTCAAAGGCTCACGGGTTGCTCACATTGCTCCACCAAGCGAAATGCTAAAACCATTAATGAATGACTTGCTTGACTATTTAAAAAATGACGAAGACCTGGTTTTAATAAAAAGTTGTGTATTCCACTATGAGATGGAATTTATTCATCCATTCATAGATGGAAATGGTAGAATGGGGAGATTATGGCAAACGCTGATTTTAAAGGACTCATATCCTGTTTTTGAATTTCTGCCAATTGAGGCATTAATAAAAGAGAGACAAGAACAATATTATGAAACTCTTGGAAAATCAGACAATGCCGGAGAATCGACCGTATTTATTGAATATATGCTTGAAATTATCCTTGAATCACTTGAAGAATTATTAAATATTCAGAATGTCAGTTTAACGAATATTGACCGGATTAATATATTCAAGTCAATTGCTAAAAACGACTACTTTTCACGAAAAGAATATTTAAAAAAATTTAGAGAAATTTCTTCAGCGACAGCAAGTCGGGATTTGAATTTTGCTGTTGGGAATGGAATAATTGAAAAGATGGGAGATAAAAATACTACGAGATATAAATACAATTAAAAAACAAAGCCTAATACCAGATACAAGCAATAAACTATCTAAGGGTTACTTAAATATTTTCTTAAATATTTTATCTTTAAAAAGTCAAACCTACATTGAATACCTATGAAACTGATAACAAGAACAACCTTGCTTTTTGCTGTGACTTTTCTTCTTTTAACAACATCAAAAGCACAAGAACCCGCGTTCCTCGACAATGTTTATCATTACATCGAAAACATTGACATTTTTGAAGTGAACCAACACGATGCCCGTGTGCAGCTTTTCAATTATTCGAGCATCGACGATGCTATTCTAAACCGAAAAGAAAACTCATTGGCCTATCAATCGTTGAACGGCAACTGGAAATTTCAACTGGCCGATACGCCCGAACAGGCCGACAATAGCTTTTTCAACACCAATTATAACGATGAAGCCTGGAACATGATTCCCGTGCCATCGAATTGGCAAATGCACGGATTTGGGCATCCTAAGTTTAGGAATGTTGCCCATCCTTTCAAGTCGGACCCGCCGAACATTCCCCGCGAATACAACCCGGTAGGCTCGTACAGGCACACTTTCAGCATTCCCGAAAATTGGAACGGGCAACAAATATTCCTGCGTTTCGAAGGCATACGCTCAGCTTCGATGGTATGGATTAACGGGAAGCAACTTGGTTATAACCAAGGCGCTTTTGAACCTTCGGAATACGATGTGACCGATTTTGTGAACCCCGGCGAAAACCAACTTGCCGTAATGGTTTTTCAATTGTGCGACGGTACTTACCTCGAAGGTCAGGACATGTGGCGGCTTTCGGGCATTTTCAGGGATGTGTACCTGTATGCCATGCCCAAAGTACATATAGCCGACTACTACATTGTGACCGATTTGGACGAAAACTACACCGATGCCGATTTGCAATTGCAACTAAGCTTGGCTAATTATTCGCCCGAAACAGCCAATAATTACAAAGTAAGGGCAAGCTTGTTCGATAAAAACAAAGTGAAAATCGAAGAATTCGAATCGACGAACATTTACTTGCAGCCAAACGAAAACAAGACAATCGAAATGTCGAAGTTGGTCAAAAACCCTGAAAAATGGTCGGCCGAAAAGCCCAATTTATATACGCTGGTGATGGAACTGGTCGACGAAGTTGGCAATTCAAGCAATATTTTATCAAACAGGGTGGGTTTCCGAAAAGTTGAAATACGCGACCATGCCTTGCTGGTTAACGGTATGCCCGTAAAACTGAACGGCATAAACAGCCACATTCAGCACCCCGATCTGGGCAATTCGATGGACATAGAGACCATTAAACGCGACTTTGAAATCATGAAGCAATTCAATATCAATTGCGTACGCACCTCGCATTATCCGCCACCTGCCGAGTACCTTCACCTTGCCGACGAATACGGATTGTATGTAATTAACGAAGCAAGTACCGAAGCCCATGCCACCGAGTTTTTGTCGGACATTGAAGCATGGCGCCCCATGTACATTGACCGTATGCGAAAAATGGTTTTGCGCGACCGTAACCACCCGTCGATTATTTTATGGAGCGCGGGCAACGAAACCGGTTGGGGCGACAATATTTGTGCTTTAATCGAAGAAGGCAAGCGTCTTGACCCCAGCCGTCCCGGGTGGATGTACGGGGGCAATGCTGATGAAAACCCGGCCACCAACCCCATTCAGTGCGAGGATATTGTGGGCCCGCGTTACGGTACGCCTTTCGAACTAAAAACCCTGTTCGGGCAAGTATCGTACGATGAAGACCCCCGTATTTCGTTTATGGACGAATACCTCGCGGCAACAGGCAATGCCCTTGGTGGCCTCGACGAGTATTGGGAAGTAATTTATCAATACCCACGCCTGTCGGGCGGTGCAATTTGGGACTTTGTTTCGCCGGGTTTGAGAACTCCGGTTCGCCTGCTCAACGATAAATCGGCCATAAATACTACGGTTTCGGTAATGGGTCGAGCAGCATTGAACGAAGGGCAC
>SKHV01000494.1 GCA_007116765.1 Prolixibacteraceae bacterium
AAAAATTCTTATTTTCGTATAAAATCTAATAAACAAGAGATACTTTTTATCATAAGAACAATAAAATTTCGAAACTAACACATAACAATAAAGATGGGTAAGAAAGAGAAAAAAACTAAAAAGGCTAATGGTTTTTTACAGAAATGGAATGACTTAAAAATTGGCGTTAAAATAGGCATAGGTTTTGGCCTGTTAATTATTTTGGCTGCTATAATTGGCATTGTAGCTATCAACAATATGGGAAAAATACAGGTCGAAACAAATTATCTGGCCAACGAATCGCTACCCACGGTGAATGAATCGGTAAGGGCTGATAAAGACTGGCGCGAAGTTTTGATTAACCTTCAGGCTTATGACCATTTACGTAATCCTTACTACTACAATCGAAGTAACGAATTTATAGGCAAATTTGAGCATTCGCTTGAAACCTTAATTGATATTTCGCAATATTCTGAACATTCTACACTAAGCAGTGAAAAACTCAATGAAATTAAGCAGTCACTTATTAACTTTAAATCCTTACATAGCCAATACTTTACTGCTGTTGAAAATAATCACAAACTGCTAAACTCAATAGAAGAGCAAATCAAAACCCTGCAAAGAACTGCTCCGGGTTCAGCAGCACTAAACAGTATCAACGCAGCTTCATTTCATTTTTTTAGTGCAGTAAACAACAGAAAACCACATGAGCTGGATAATGCAATACCCTACTTAAATCGTGCAAAAAATGAAGTAATTGGATTAAATACAGCCAATGCCAACAGAGCAAGAGCAATCATCAGCGATACTGAACAATTTATTTCAGGATACAAAAATGCACGTCTCATTGAATTGAAAAGAAATGAACAGGAAGATTTGATGAAAGTAGACGTTATGGCTCTTGCGGATGTTGGTGTAGATCAAATAACCGAAATGACCGAAAGTACTAACGGCATTATTACCGATTCGCGTATTTCATTACAATTAATAATGCTTATAATACTTGTAATAGGTGTTGTGTTAGGATATGCAATTTCATCGTCGATTACCCGCTCTATAAAAATGGGCTTGCAAATTGCACAAAATATTTCAAACGGTATATTACATCGCCAAAGAGAAGTTTCGCGTAAAGACGAAATTGGTGAATTGATGACAGCTCTTAACAGGATGAACAACCAACTCAAATTTATTGTGGAAGACATTTCAACCGGTATTGAGAATATGTTTATTTCTAGTCAAAAGCTCAATAAAAATGCAACCGGCCTAAGCGAAGCTGCTACCGATCAGGCTGCAACTACTGAAGAAATTTCCAGTTCAATTGAAGAATTGCATGCCAACTTCCTGCAAAATGCTGAAAATGCCAATACTACCGAACAGATTGCAATGGCATCAGTATCGGGCATACGCGAAGGAAATCAAGCTACAGAGCTTGCATCTAAATCGCTAAATTCTATCATAGAGCGTATTGGGTTTATTGGCGACCTCGCCTTCCAAACCAACATACTTGCATTAAATGCAGCGGTTGAAGCGGCACGTGCCGGCGAACACGGGCGTGGTTTTGCGGTTGTTGCCTCGGAAGTTAAACGCTTGGCCGATAGCAGTAAAGAAGCCGCGGAGATTATAAACAAAGTATCGCGAGAAACTGTAATCGCATCGGACGAAGCGGGAGTGAAATTAAACAAAATTGTTCCCGAGATAGAAAAAACAGCAAACCTCATACAGGGAATTAAATTGGCAAGTAATGAGCAGGAAGCCGGCATTAATCAAATAAACAATGCTATTCAACAACTGAATAACATTGCTCAACAAAATGCATACAGCTCTGAAAATATGGCCAACTCATCGCAAGACCTTTCGGTTTTGGCCGATAAACTAAAAAAAACAATTTCATTTTTTCAGGTTGGTAACGATAACATGAACTAAATTCACAATTATGATACAAAAAGCCTGAACAGTATTGAACTATTCAGGCTTTTTGCATAATAAAACAGTTACAATTACGAGTCACTTAATTTCAAATATTAAAAAATCAGAACTGTTAATCTCTAGCTGAACTCTTTCTTTAATTGTTCTGCCCAGTCTTCTATCCGTTTTTTGGATAAGCGAGCCTGGTTTTCCTGGTCGATGCACAGTCCACAGAATTTGTCACCGCGTTCGGCACGCGACGATTCGTAGGTGTAGCCTTCGCGCGAGGTGTAGCCTACCACATCGGCACCACAAGCTTCAACAATTTCAGCAAAAATGCCTATGCCGTCGTTAAAGTTTTCGGGATAGCCTTTTTGGTCGCCCATACCATAAATGGCAATTTTTTTGCCTTTCAAATCCATGTCTTCCAGTGCAGGGACAAATTCGTCCCAGTAATTGGGCAACTCGCCGTCGAACCAGGTTGCAACACCTACAATTATGTTGTCGTATTTGGCAAACTGTTCCTCCGTTACATTTTCTGCGTCAACTATATCGACACTTTTCTTCCCAAAAGCTTCGGCAATCTTTTCACCAGTTTTGGCGGTCTTGTTTGAATTGAAACTATAGAATATTCCTGTTTTTTTCATTTTATGTAGTCATTTAGTCACTGGCTTTATGCTTCAGGCTGATGGCTTCAGGCTGATGGCTGTTCAGTGCTTTGAGTTTCTTTTTTCTTCTATCTTTTATCTTGATTTTTATGCTTACGCCTAACATCTTAAAATCTTGTCTTGATACTTGTGTCTTGATACTTAATACTTGATAATCAATACTTCAACAATTCCTTAGCTGCTTCAATTATCTTATCGGTATTGGGCAAAATAGCTTTTTCGAGAATACGGCTAAAACCAACCGGTGTGTATGGTGAACCTACGCGTTTTACCGGCCCGTCGAGGTATTCAAATGCTTCTTCCATAATGATAGAAGTCACTTCGGAACCAAAGCCTGCAAATACTTTGTCCTCGTGTACTACCATGGCTTTATTGGTTTTCTTTATTGATTCGAGTATGGTTTCCTTATCAAGTGGTATTAACGATCTAAGGTCAATTACTTCAACTTCAATTCCCTCTTCGGCCAGTTTTTTGGCTGCATCGAGACTGTGAATCAGTGTATTGCCGTAGGTAATCAGCGTCAGGTCTTTCCCCTCGCGACGTATACGTGCTTTCCCAAATGGTACCTCAAAGTCGTCGGGTACTGGTGTGGCTGCCTGTGGCGCATTATACAATGCCTTGGGCTCCATGAACACGGTAATTCCGCGTGAACGCATCGATGTACGAAGCAAACCGGCAGCATCGTCGGCAAAGGTTGGATATACAATGCGTACACCCGGTATTGTAGCCAGTGCTCCTTCGATGTTTTGCGAGTGGTACAAACCACCGCCAATGTATCCTCCCGAGGCCAGCCTTATGGTCATATTCGGAACAAACTGCCCGTTTGAGCGCCAGTAATCGTGGCTCGAATCGACGTATTGTTCCATGGCCGGCCAAAAGTAGTCGGCAAATTCAGCTCCTTCGATTACTATTCTTATCTTTTCATCAAAACGGCTCATGCCGTTAGCCGTTCCCACAATAAAATCTTCAGCAATGGGTGCGCTAAATACGCGTTCTTCGCCAAACTCCTGTTGCATTCCCTTGGTGACATTAAAAGCACCGCCTTTTTCTTTGTTGGCCACATCCTGCCCCCAAATGAAGGTGTCGGGATTTTCGCGGAACTCTTCTTTCAGGGTTTTGTTTATGGCTTCAACCAGTTTTATTTTATCGCCATCGTGGCTGTGCATGCCATCGGGATATTTTTCAGCTTTGTAAGGCTCGGGCATTACAAAATCGAAAATTGATTCGGGATCCGGGTCGGGGGCTTTCAATGCCTTTTTGTGAGCATCTTTGATAATTGCTTTTGCATCTTCTTCAATGGCTGCAAGTTCGTCTTCGGTAAAGCGTTCGTAACGCAACAGTAAGCGACGGAATTTGGCCAATGGGTCGTAATCCTTCACATACTGGCGTTCGGCTTCGTTGCGGTACAGTTCATGACGGTCGGAGTTGGAGTGCGACTCCATGCGCACACAGTTGGCATGCACAATTACAGGTTCTCCGGCTTCAAGTGCATGTTTTTTGGCTTCAGCCATGGCGTTCATCGAGTCGAAAACATCTTTCCCGTTACAATGTATAATCCTCAGGTTTTTGAACCCGGTGAAGTTGTTCGAGGGTTTGCGGTTGGCTGTTTGCATGTCCTTGGGCACCGAAATTCCATAACCGTTGTCCTGGATAACGAAAATCACGGGCAGCTTTTCGCGCGATGCACCGTTTATGGCCTCGTAAACATAGCCTTCGGAAAGCGACGATTCGCCGTGCGAAGTGATGGCTACACCCTTGTGCTTGTAATATTTCATGGCACGCCCCACGCCCACGGCATGGAGGTCGTGGTTGCCGGTACACGACGAAACATTATGTATGTTCCACTCGGGTTTAGCAAAGTGGTTCGACATGTGCCGCCCTCCACCGGCTACATCGGTAGCTTTTGAAATTCCGTTCAGGATAATTTCTTCGGTAGTTAAACCCGCCGAAAAGCAGGTCATCATATCCCTGTAATACGGGAACAGGTGGTCGGTTTCTTTATCGAAAACCTGCCCAACGGCAAACTGAATCCCGTCGTGCCCGGCATAGGGTGCATGGTACGACCAGCCTATGGCTTGCTTGAGGTAGTTGGGCGCTTTCTCATCGAGGCGGCGGCCTACTACCAATGTTTTGTACCACTGTTCAAGTACATCTTTCTCGACGCTTTTAATTGAAAATTTCTTTGGATAATCATTTATCATGGTTTCTTATATTTTTCTGTTCACATCAAATTCTTCGAGCAAATCAGCAATACGTCTCAGGAATGCTCCTCCAAGTGCTCCATCAACAATGCGGTGGTCGTACGAGAGCGAAAGGAACATTTTATGGCGCACCACTATGGCATCGCCGGTTGGTGTTTCCATCACTGCCGGCTTTTTCTCAATGCTGCCAGTGGCAAGTATAGCTACTTGTGGCTGATTTATAATTGGAGTTCCAATAATGTTTCGGAACGAACCGAAATTAGTAATGCTAAATGTTCCACCGCTAATTTCGTCGGGCGAAAGCTTGTTGTTGCGGGCACGGTCGGCCAAATCGTTCAGACTGGCTGTTAAACCTGCAAGGTTCTTTTGGTCGGCATCGGTAATCACCGGGACAATTAGGTTGCCATCGGGTTTTGCAACTGCTATACCCACGTTTACTTTGGCGCGCAGAATCATTTTATCGCCATCGACCGAAGCATTCACCATGGGGAATTCGCGCAGTGCGGTTGCCACGGCTTCGGTAAATATGGGCATGTAGGTAAGCTTTTGTCCGTATTTCTTCTGGAATTCATCCTTCACTTTGGTTCTCCACAAAACGAGGTTGCTTACGTCGGCCTCAACTACTGAAGTAACATGTGGTGCAGTTTGTACTGAATGTACCATGTGATCGGCAATTAGCTTGCGAACACGATCCATTTCAACTACCTGATCGTTGGCTCCAATCGATACCGAAACTTTTGGTTTATCGGCTTTGGGTGCACTTTCTTTTGCAGCCTCGGGCTTTTCTCGGGCTTCTGGTTTGCTTTGGGGCTGTGCTCCGTCTTTTTTGTTTTCGATGTATTCGAGTATGTCTTTTTTCTGCACACGGTTGTTTGCTCCGCTGCCTTCAATGCTTTCGAGCTCTTTTATTGAAATGTTTTCGGCTTTGGCAATGGAGCGCACCAGCGGAGAATAAAAGCGGGTTGCTTCGCCTGTGTCATCGGAATCGTCGCTTTTGTCTGACTCATCATTTTCTTCCTTCTCAGCTGAATCGGATTTTTTCTGTGCCTCAGGCTCTTTTTTGTTTTGGTCTTCGGCCTTATTATCGTCATCATCATCGTCGTCGGTTCTTATATAGGCTACAATTTCGCCCACATCGACTACCGAATCTACTTCAAAAAGAATTTTAGAAACTACCCCGTCAACGGGAGACGGGATTTCCGAATCGACTTTTTCGGTTGCGATTTCAAAAAGGAGGTCGTCCTCTTCAACCTTGTCGCCTTCTTTTACAAACCATTTGGTTATGGTTGCTTCCTGAACGCTTTCTCCCATTTTGGGCATCAGCACTTTAAATTCTGACATATGCTAATTGTTTTTATGTTTTCAATTTCGTTAACATATAAACAGAATAGTGCTCAGAATGTTTTCAATTATATGTAATTTAGACATTACAATTTTAGACATTTTTACAATGCTCACATTGCAAATATACAAATGCCAATATATCTGCTTTTTTAAGCTTCATCTCTAACAGTATTCAGTGTTAATTAGCAGAAAAAACATAAAAACACATTAATCTATATCAAAAAGAAATATTTTTCCATGAACTATTATACC
>SKHV01000147.1 GCA_007116765.1 Prolixibacteraceae bacterium
ATTTCAACTACCACTTTCTTATTAAGGTCCTCTGCTTCGACATTGATGACCGTGGGGCTGACGTGGATGCGACGGTTGTCTGGTTTAAATTTGTATATACCACGATCTTGTTCAATGACACCGATTAGTTCACGAAAGGCACGCTTTTGTACTCGTTCCACTTTACCCTCGCGTCTATCTTTATCTGGTGCAGTAGGAAAGAGACGGAAGAGGACAATGTCACCATCAAGGGCTTGGCCTAAGTTTCGGTTATCAATAATGATGTCTTCTTCGTGCTCTGGATGTGTAATGAATCCAGTGCCTTTGCCGCGTACCATCAGTACGCCTTCGTAGGTATGTGTATCTGTAGGCATAATATGTAACCGGAGTATACCATTGCTAATCAATAACGTATACCGTTGCTACGTAAAGGGTTTATACAAGGGTTTCTGAGTGTTAAACTATGACGCATGTATTGACAAAAATTATTTTTTGTTATACACTTCCTCAATCATTCCAGAAAGTTCAACCACGCTAACTTTCTCTTTCAGCTTACCATCGAAGGCAAAAGAAATATTTCCGGTTTCTTCCGAAACAATAATTACCATTGCATCGGTAGCTTGTGTCATCCCCAAAGCTGCCCTATGCCTTAATCCCAACTGCGCATTCTTAAGCCTTTTGTTACTCACCGGCAACACGCAACGAGCAGCTTTAATTTTGTTCCCATGTATGATTGCTGCACCATCGTGCAAGGGAGAGTTTCTAAAGAAAATGGTTTCGAGCAACGAAACTGAAACTTCGGCATCAATAAGCTCTCCGGTATCTGAATATTCATTGAGCTCCGATTTGTTGGTCAACACGATTAATGCTCCGGTTTTTGAACGACTCATAATTTCACAAGCCGATACAACTTTCTTGATATTTTCATTATCGAATGAAGTACTCTCAAACCTTGAAAAGAAATTCTCCAATGATAATTTATTGTTGAATAGATTGTAGCGTGTACCAATAAGCAGAAAAAATTTTCTGATTTCTTGCTGAAAAACAACAATAAGAGCCAGCACACCAACAGCCATTACCTGCCCCATTATACTGCCCATTAGCTCCATATTAAGCCCTTTAATGACTATCCACGAAATATAAAAGAATATAATTCCAAGAAAAATATTAAAAGCTGCAGTACCCTTTATTGCCTGATAAAGCTTATAAAGCAATAAAGCAACGAAAAGTATATCAACAATATCGAGTAATCGTATGGTTATAAAAGCATGAATCATTTAGCAAACTCTTTTAGTTTATTGAAAATTGTTACAGCTTCCATAGCGGCACTTACATCGTGTACTCTTAACATATTCGCACCGGCTTGCAAGGCTAAAGTATTCAAAATAATTGTACCGTGCAGACTATCGTCTGCAGATTTGTTCAAAAGCTTATAAATCATCGATTTTCTCGAAATACCAACCAGTAGAGGAAGTTCAAGAAACCTGAAGGCATCGAGGTGATTGAACAACTCGTAATTATGATCGAGGTTTTTTGCAAATCCAAAACCGGGGTCAATTATCACATCGCTTACCCCCAGGCTGTGCAAATGATAAACCTTTTCACTCAAAAACCGAATCACTTCTTTAGTAACATTTTCGTAATGCGGGTTTTTATGCATATTATCGGGGGTTCCTTTAATGTGCGTCAATACATAGGGCACATTTAACCGGGCAATGGTTTCAAACATTTGCGGGTCGAATGTTCCGGCCGAAATATCGTTAATGATGCAGTCGCCAAAACTTTTCACCATTTCGGCAGCTACTTTACTTCTGAAAGTATCAATTGAAATAATTAGCTCCGGAAATTGTAATCGGAGGGCAGAAATTATGGGACTAAGTCTGCGCATTTCCTCTTCTTCATCGGGTAACTTTGCACCCGGCCGTGTTGAACAAGCTCCTACATCAATTATTGAAACGCCCTGCTCAATCATTAGCGCAGCATGCGAAACAGCCGCCTCTACTGAATGATAGCGTCCTCCATCATAGAATGAGTCGGGGGTCACGTTCAATATGCCCATTACACGTGGAGCTTGTAAGTCAAGTAATTTACCATTGTATTTTATGGTAGTTTTACCTGAAAAATATTTTTTATCCGAAGGAGCTATAATCATATAAGTATAATATTACTTAAAGGAATAATCACAAAACTACAACAAAACAATTTCAATATTCTTAATTTTATCTACTTTTATTGACCAAAAATAACAAACATGGATAAAACAATTGAACAATACAATAAGGTTATAAATATCTGTAGTACGGTATTTGAGAAAAAGATGAAGGATTACGGCATTGCCTGGCGCATATTGCGTTCAAAATCAATGACCGACCAGATATATATAAAAGCTCAGCGCATCAGAAGCATTGAGGAAAAAGGCTCTCAAAAAATCGAAGACGACATACATTCCGAGTTTATTGGAATTATTAATTATTGCTCAATGGCGCTTATTCAACTTGAACTTGGCCCCTCGGAGCATGAAGATTTGACTACCGATGAGACAATGGAAAAATACCTTTATAATTTGAATGTCGCCAAAGAACTAATGACGCTAAAAAACCACGACTATGGCGAAGCATGGCGCAACATGCGTATAAGTTCATATACCGATTTGATTTTAATGAAAATAAAACGAATCAAACAAATCGAAGACAATCAGGGAAAGACAATCATTTCGGAAGGTATTGATGCCAACTATCTTGACATGATTAACTATGCAGTATTTGCCCTTATTAAAATTGAATTTGAATCATAGCTCTTCAGTATTCGGGGCAGCTTTATTCACTATCGGAAAAAAATATTAATTTTATGTTTTTTTAGATAATTTCAAAATTTTATGAAGAATGAAATTAATCAGAGACTTAATTAGAATTACTCTAGGAGCAACATTCATATTTTCAGGCTTTGTTAAAGGGATTGATCCACTGGGGTCGACTTATAAATTCACCGATTATTTTAGTGCGTTTGGTACTGAATGGGCCAATGGTATGGCTTTTGGAATGGCTGTAATTTTATCAATTATTGAGTTTGGAATGGGTTTGGCGTTGGTAGTAAATTACCGCACAAAGCTTTTTTCTCTTTTTACGCTTATCTTCATGGCTTTTTTCCTTCCACTTACACTTTTCATTGCAATTGAAAACCCTGTAAGCGATTGTGGATGCTTTGGCGATGCACTGATTATTACAAACTGGGAAACTTTCTACAAAAATATTGTCTTAAGTGCCATGGCCGTTTTTGTTTTTATACATCGAAAAAAATACAATAATAAATTCAACATTGTTTTTCAAAATTTGTATTTTCTGTTTTTTTTGTTGCTGTTTATGGCAATACAAAACCATTCTTACCATCATCTTCCAATCATCGATTTCAGGCCGTACAAAGTAGGAAATAACATTATTGAGTTGATGGAAGTACCTGAAGACGCTCCTGTTGATGAATATGAAACTTTTTTCATTTACCGAAATCTGAATAGCGGTGAAGAAGTTGAGTTCGACGAAAGCAATTATCCATGGCAGGATACCGAAAACTGGGAATATGTTGATGCTAACTCAGTACTTGTAAAGAAAGGATATCATCCTCCCATTTCCAACTTCTTTATTGAGAATGAATATGGCGAAAACGTAAGCGACTATTTTCTTTATGATCCGGGCTACACGTTCATTATGGTTTCCCATAGTCTGGCGAAAGCCAACTATCGAAACCGCTTCAATAAAATAGCAAACGATGCACTTGATGCCGGAATGAATTTCATTTGCCTCACTGCATCGTCACCACGCGACATTGAAGATTTCATAGAAGAGTATAACCCTCCCTACGAATTCTTCTTTTGCGACGAAATAACACTCAAAACAATTATCCGTTCAAATCCGGGACTTGTTTTGCTTAGTGAAGGAACCATTATTGACAAATGGCACAGAAATGATATTCCTAAATTCAGAAATATTAATTTTGAATAAGAATGCATATTGTAACGCTTTAAATTATTGCTACTATTCATCTTATTTTATCCACTCATTCGCAAAACTCTGTATATAAATACCTTTTTTTGCAAATAGAATAATTTTATCTTTGCAAACCATAAATGCATAAATAAATATCTTATAACATAACGATAAAAACAATGAGTAACACACTGACAAACAAAGCAGCTGACAACATCCGTATTCTGTCGGCAGCAATGGTTGAAAAAGCCAAAAGCGGTCACCCCGGAGGAGCAATGGGTGGAGCTGATTTCATGAATGTTTTATATTCTGAATTTCTCAATTACGATCCAAGTGACATGACATGGATTAACCGCGACCGATTTTTCCTCGATCCCGGACACATGTCACCAATGCTATATTCGCAATTGGCCTTAACCGGTAATTACACCATGGAAGATTGCGCCAATTTCCGTCAATGGGGAAGCGTAACACCGGGACACCCTGAAGTAGATGTAGAGCGTGGTGTTGAAAACACATCGGGACCTCTTGGACAAGGACACGTAATGGCTGTAGGTGCAGCAATTTCAGAACGCTTTTTAGTTGCACGCTTTGGTGAGTGGATGGCTCATAAAACATATACTTTCATTTCGGATGGTGGTGTGCAGGAAGAAATTTCGCAGGGTGCCGGTCGTATAGCTGGTTATCTGGGGCTTAACAACCTCATCATGTTCTACGACTCAAACGACATTCAGCTTTCAACCGAAACCGATGCTGTTACTACAGAAGATACTGCAATGAAATACACCGCATGGGGATGGAACGTAGTAACAATTGATGGTAACGATGTCGACCAAATACGCAAAGCCCTTGCCGATGCTCAAAACGAAAAAGAGCGCCCTACAATTATTATTGGTAAAACAATTATGGGTAAAGGTGCGATTACTGAAACAGACGAATGCTACGAGCGTAAATGTGCTACCCACGGAATGCCATTGTCCGAAGCCGGTGCATCGTTTGCAAAAACAATTAAAAACTTAGGCGGCGCCCCTGAAAATCCATTCCAGATTTTTCCCGAAGTTCAGGAATTTTACGCGAAACGTAAAGAAGAACTGATCAAAGCTGCTGCAATGAAAAAAGCAGAACAAGCAAAATGGGAAAGTGAAAATCCTGAATTGGCAGCCAAGTTGAATAAATTCTTCTCGAATGAGGTACCTGCAATTGAGTACTCGAAAATTGAACAAAAAGCAGGTCAGGCTACCCGTGCCGCTTCTGCAGCAGTACTTGCTGTTTTTGCTGACGAGGTAGAGAACATGATTGTTTCATCGGCCGACTTGTCAAACTCTGACAAAACCGACGGGTTCCTTAAAAAAACAACTGCTTTCACAAAAGGCGATTTCAGTGGACAATTTTTGCAAGCCGGTGTAAGCGAGCTTACAATGGGTTGTTTAATGAACGGTATTGCATTGCACGGTGGAATTATTCCCGTATGCGGTACATTCTTCGTATTTAGCGACTACATGAAACCCGCTGCACGTATGGCCGCTCTTATGGAGCTACCTGTTAAATATGTATGGACTCATGATGCTTTCCGTGTAGGAGAAGATGGGCCTACACACCAGCCGGTTGAGCAGGAAGCTCAAATCAGGTTGTTAGAGAAACTCCAAAATCATAACCACCGTAATTCAATGTTGGTTCTTCGCCCGGCCGATGCCGATGAAACAACCGTAGCTTGGAAAATGGCAATGGATAATGTTAATTCACCTACGGCTCTTTTACTTTCACGCCAGGGCATCAAAAGTATTACCACTTTCGAAACCGCTCAGGGTGCTGAAAAAGGAGCATACATTATAAAAGACACCGAAGGAACTCCCGACGTTATTTTGCTGGCCAGTGGTTCAGAAGTAAGTACTTTGGCCGATGGTGCTGAATTGCTCGAAAAAGACGGAGTTAAATGTCGTATTGTATCTGTTCCTTCTGAAGGCTTATTCCGCGCACAATCTGCCGATTACCAAGAGTCTGTACTTCCAAAAGGAGTTAAGAAATTTGGTATGACTGCCGGATTACCCGTAACCCTTGAAGGTTTGACAGGCGCCGACGGAGTAGTATTTGGCTTGCCTTCGTTTGGTTATTCTGCACCGTTTAACGTACTTGACGAAAAACTTGGTTTCAATGGTGAGAATGTTTATAAACAAGTGAAACAATTGTTGGGTTAATTCACAGCAAAATTCAATATTTAAAAAAAAGGCTGTCTAGAAAGTACTTTCTAGACAGCCTTTTCTAATAATGCATCTCTTCTATCTTCTTCTTTTGCTTTCCTGACTTTCTTTTGCCTCAGTCGATGAGTTTGAGCTCCTTCTTGTAGTTCCCGATGTTGCTCTCGACTCTGATTGGCGAGTA
>SKHV01000456.1 GCA_007116765.1 Prolixibacteraceae bacterium
AAGGCCGGGCGAAAAATACAAACATATATGTATTTATAAATTCTCGGTAAAAAAATAATACAATAACTAAAATGTATATAAAAGCTGTGCATATTGTAAGCAATGCACAGCTTTTTTTTTGTGCCAGTTGCAACTCATCCAATTATGGTTATTTTTGAAACATAAATTTTCAAACTACCTAACTATGAGATTTTTTATACTTCTTACAACTTTCCTCATTCTGTTTAATATTACCGATGCCCAAACACATCACAGCTTTATAATAGTCGATCAGTTTGGCTACTTGCCCGATGCCAATAAAATAGCAGTAATTAAAAACCCGCAAGTTGGCTTCGATTCAGAAGATGAATACAGTCCGGGTGAACAATTCGCTTTAGTCGATGCCCATACGCATGAACAGGTATTTAATGATACTGCTGTTGAGTGGAAAGCCGGAGCAATCGACCCATCCTCGGGCGATCAAGTCTGGCATTTCAACTTTTCAGAATATTCAGAAACAGGTACCTATTACGTACTCGATATTGAAAATAATTACCGCTCGTACGAGTTTGAGATTTCCTCGACGGTTTATAATGAGGTATTGAAACATGCGGTACGTATTTTCTTTTACCAGCGTGCCGGATTTGCGAAAGAAGCAGAATATGCCGGAGAAGAATGGGCCGACGGAGCCAGCCATACACGCAATTTACAAGACTACAATGCCCGATATTATGCTGAAAAATCGAATGCAGCCAAAGAACGCGATGTAAGCGGTGGCTGGTACGATGCCGGCGATTACAATAAATACACCAACTGGACAGCCGATTACGTGGCTGAAATGATGCTTATCTACCTCGAAAATCCGAATGTATGGGGCGACGATTACGGCATTCCCGAGTCGGGCAATGGCATTCCCGACCTAATTGATGAAGCAAAATGGGGAGTAGATCATCTGCTGCGTTTACAAAACGACGACGGAAGCATGATAAGCATTGTTGGCCTGGCGCACGCAAGCCCACCATCGGCCGCAACAGGTGCCAGCTATTACGGCTCACCCAATACATCGGGCACGCTAACCTCAGCAGCGGCATTTGCAATAAGCTCGAAAGTATTCCGCAGTTTAGGCTTTACTCAATATGCCGACTCACTGTTACTTGCAGCCGAAAAGGCCTGGGACTGGGCCGATGCGAACCCCTCGGTAATTTTCCGAAACAACGACTCGTCGCAAGGCACGTCGGGGCTTGGCGCCGGGCAACAGGAAGTTAACGACTACGGCCGCTTGACTAAGAAACTCAGAGCAGCAGTTTACCTGTTCGAAGTTACCGGAAACACAAAATACCGCACATTTTTCGATAACAACTACCGAAAAGTAAACATGTTTGAGTGGAACTTCTCATTCCCGTTTCAGTCAACCAATCAAGAAATGGTGCTTTACTATGCCAATCTGCCCAATGCGACTCAAAGTGTAGCCACAGATATTAAAAACGTATATCGAAATACAATGATTAACGGCAGCGAAAATTTTCCGGCCATAAACAATTTCACCGACCCCTACATGGCTCATATAAAAGACTATACATGGGGAAGCAATTCAATAAAATGCCGTCAGGGTTATATGTTTTATGCCCTGCACTCGTACAATGTGGATCCGCAACGTAGCGAACAGGCCATTGAAGTTGCCCGCGAATACTTGCATTACATACATGGCCGTAATCCCCTGAACATGGTATATTTGTCGAACATGTACTCCTATGGGGCAAAAAACAGCGTAAACGAATTTTACCACAGCTGGTTTGCCGATGGCAGTGCGAAATGGGATCGAGTGGGCGAATCGCTTTACGGACCGGCACCGGGCTTTTTGGTGGGTGGCCCTAACCCAAGCTACGACTGGGACGGATGTTGCCCAAGTGGTTGCGGATCGGCAAACAACAATCAACTTTGTTTTTCCGAATCGATTGAACCACCAATAAACCAACCCGATCAAAAATCGTATAAAGATTTCAATACAAGCTGGCCACTTAATTCGTGGTCGGTTACTGAAAATTCAAACGGATATCAGTTATCCTACATCAAACTGCTTTCAAAGTTTGTTGACCTGAACTACGATTGTAACGGCGAAAATAACGGAGCAGCTTTTATCGACTCGTGCGGTGTGTGTGCCGGTGGAAGCACTGGAATTGAGCCGGTGCTTGATGTAGAACTGTGTAATTTCGACTGCAACGGAGTACACAACGGTACCGCTTATATTGATTCATGCGGCATCTGTGCAGGTGGAAATACAGGCATTGAACCCATAACCGATGAAGCCTTGTGCTATTACGATTGTAACGACGAACTGAACGGAACAGCATTCATCGACTCGTGTGGGTTTTGTGCAGGCGGAAATACGGGAATTGAACCCATTACCGATTCAACACTGTGCGAATACGATTGTAACGACGAACTGAACGGTACGGCATTCATCGACTCGTGCGGATTTTGTGCAGGCGGAAATACAGGACTTGAACCCATTACCGATGCAACACTGTGCGAATACGATTGCAACAACGAACTAAATGGGACGGCATTTATTGACTCATGTGGTATTTGTGCCGGAGGAAATACTGGCATTGAACCCATTACTGACCCTTCGCTATGTGAAACAAACAATCTGAAATTTAAAGAGATGTTCAACATAAGCATCTACCCCAGCCCAACAAGCGATTGGTTGAATATTGATACTACTTTGCCCGAAGGTCATTTGCAAATTCTAAATGCAAAAGGAGCAACCTTGATTGAAACTTGTATTGAATTTTCAAGCATTATCGATGTTTCCGATTTTATGCCCGGTATATATTACCTCGTAATATCGAATGAAAAAGGAAAGCTTACACAACGCTTTATCGTCAAATAAAATGAACAGCAAATACTTTCACATTTTTCTGCTTGGCATAATGCTAACAGGCACAGCTAACTTGCATGGCAATAAGCTGGTAATAATTGAAAACGGATACATTAATGCCGGTTTTTTGCCTGACGTAGGTGGGCGCATGGTTTACATTGCCCCAATTGGTGCACAAAACGTGCTC
The DNA here is from genome assembly GCA_007116765.1 of Prolixibacteraceae bacterium. Taxonomy (GTDB): domain Bacteria; phylum Bacteroidota; class Bacteroidia; order Bacteroidales; family Prolixibacteraceae; genus Roseimarinus. The sequence continues at coordinate 3,048 of SKHV01000456.1, forward strand.
TTTTCAGACTCAAGCCTTTGGAACGAACCCGAGAGTGAACGTGTGCAGTTGAGTCCCGATGCACCATTTAAAGCTTATAACGGCCACATTACCTGGCTCGGACCGCAAAGCGACTGGTGGAAACAACAAGACCTGCTACCCGAAAAACGCGACCGGGGTGATCTGTGGCCACCCGACCCCTACTTGCTTTATTCAAACTTCGAAATAATTGAAAAAACCGACACATCAATTGTATTACAGGGAAAAGAAAGCCCGGTAAGTGGCGTAAAGCTCACCAAAAAATTCACACTTAATAAAAATCAAATCGAAATTGAAGTAACTGCTACCAATTGCCGTAATAGCAATGTGTCGTGGGATTTATGGTCAAATGCACGTTTCGATGCATTCACCGAATTCAAAGTACCAATAAATGAGAACAGCATTATGAAAATTGAAGCCGAAGAAAGTAAATTTAGAGAAAAAGTTGAATTTGTGACTGAAAACGGGTTCTTCTCATTTCTCCCCAAATTACCCGAAAACCCTACAAAACAGCGTAGGTCAAAAGTCTACATTCACCCTAATGAGGGGAAAATTTATGCCGAAACCGGTGATGCAAAACTCACCATTCAATTCAATATGCTTCCTTTGGACAAAATACACCCCAATCAGGCACTGGTGGAGGTTTACAATAGCATATCGGCAACGGGCTCGGAAAATTTGCTTGAGCTTGAACACCATTCGGCTTATAAAACACTACAACCCGGTGAAAGCATGACACTCAAAGAAGTGTGGACATTGGAAGCAAAACCCTAAAAACATTTCTAAAATAAGCAGTCAAATTATGCGATTATAAACTCCGGCAGCGATAATACTACCGGAGTTTTTTCTTGTCCCTTAGCCTACTGGAAATCAATATTTATGGACACCTCTACAGGCACGGCTTTGCCGCGCTGCTTGCCGGGTTTCCAATCAGGCATCGACTGTATAATTTCTATTGCCTTTTTACCGAGCGACACCGACGGTGCACTTACCACTTTGATGTTTGATAAGCTGCCATTGGGCATAACCGTAAATTGTACAACGGCACTACCTTTTTCTTTCAAGCCGGCTGTAGCTTTAGCTAAAAAGGAATTTAACTCGGCATTACCGCCCACAAACGAAGGCATTTCTTCCACAATTACAAATATCTCTTCGTCTTGGCTTATCATCTTGTCTTTGCTTGTAATGAAAATCACCCCATCTTTTGCCTTATCTCCATAAGCAGCAGTTGCCGATTCATCTTTTAATACCGAAATATCGGCAATGGTATTCACCTCAATATCATTTATCTTCCCCCGATACTCGTTTCCATCGAGTATAATTAAGGGCGAATTACCTACTTTTCCGCCTAAAATCTCCGGTAAGTCTGAAGAAATCTCTCCAAAATCAATGGATACCGGTGGTGGCGGTGTTGCAACTTCTTCAGTTACTGCTCTCATTATCATTGTCTCGCGTTCGAGTTGCACATCGATGTTTTTGCGTGCCTTTGTTTTTACCGATTTATAGCCTACAAATGAAAAAACAATTTCGTTTTCGGGCAACACTCCAGTTAGTTCAAAGCTCCCTCGCGCATCGGAAAGAGTACCTATATGTGTACCGGCTACCACTACCGAAGTTCCATGTAATGCATTTCCATTTTCATCAATCACTTTCCCCTTTACGGTGAAGGTGTTTCCTTGTACATTTTCATATCCGCTTGCTGAATTTGCCTGCACATAAACAGGCTCGGCAAAAACAAACATTATTAAAGCTGCTACGGGAAGTGCCCACAAAAGCTTCATTCGCTTATTAGGCTTGGTTCTATTTTTATTCATCATTGAAATTCTTTTAATTGGATTAAACAGCGTAAAGCCGTTGGCAATTTGTAAAACCGGCATTCCAAGCATTTGATTGGCCAATATGGCCTTGTAGGTGCGTGCACTCACCCCTTTTTGTAAGGTTCCGGTATCGGCCAGGTACTCGTGGTTTTGCAACATTGCCTTTCTGTAAAGTATAAGCAAGGGATTAAACCATTGCAAAGCGCGGACCATTTCCAGTAAAAGCAGGTCGGCCCAGTGTCGTTCATCAATGTGGACTTTCTCGTGGGCAATAACCGCTTTCAACTCGGCCTCGCCACTCAATTTTTTACTGACATAAATATTTCTGAAAAATGAAAACGGTGCAGTATCGGTTTCGAGCTTGAATATTTTAGCCGAGCCCGAAAATTCAACATCAACTTGTTTGCGCATTCTACGAAGCCTGAATGTTTGCCAAAGAAACCTGAAAACAAAAAATAAGATTCCCATAAAGTAGGCTAGCATCCAATAATTTAAAGGTTTTGTTTCATTGATGTAAGATGCCTGCGAATAGCTAAGCATTGAATTTACAGCTGAAAAATCAAGCATAGAGGCTTCAACCCTGTAATTAACAGGAAACAAAGGCATTAACACCGATGCAATTAAGCCCGAAAGCAAGAACCAGCGGTTCAGCTTAAAAAAGGTTTCGTTGTGTAAAAACGCCGCATACACAAGCCAAAATCCGGCCAGCCAGCAGGCCATTTGCAGTAAATAGCTACCCAATGTATCCATACTTATTCGTTTTCGGGGTTTTTAAGTTCCTTTTTGGTTTCATTCATCAAATCTTCGAGTTCCTCAATGGTCAGGTCGTTCTCACGTGCAAAAAACGTGGCCATTTGCGGAAACGAGTTGTTGAAATAGTTCTTCATAAGCGAAAACAGCTGTTTTTTCGAATATTCGCCCTTCGAAACAAGCGGGTAATACACGTGTGCATTTCCCTCGGGGCGGTAGCTCACCACCCCCTTGCTTTCCAAAACACGAATTATTGTTGAAACCGTATTCCGCGCGGGCTTGGGCTCGGCAAACTTATCGCGTATGTCGCGCACCATTCCTTCGCCCAATTCCCATAGTATCTGCATTATTTGTTCTTCAGCTTTTGTCAGTTGCATAATTGTTATGTTGAAAGTCCGGAACAAATATATGACTAAGTTTTTAGTCAAGCAAGAAAACCGACTATTTTATTAGTCGGTTCGTAAAAAAAATTGAAAATCGATATTACTAAATTTTTATATGCTGCCTTTTCTTTTACTACTTTTCCAAAGTTTACTACTTTGGAAAAGCTCCGGGTACAACTTGTAACCGCTTATGCCAGCACCGACGGGTTGTTTATCACTTTCTTTTTTTTAATAGTGAGATAAACAAATTATATACTTAGTAAAAAGAGAGCAATATATCAATGCATTGATATTATCACTCTCAATTTTAACCTAAC
>SKHV01000348.1 GCA_007116765.1 Prolixibacteraceae bacterium
AACCTGTAGTTACGAATGAATTATGGGCTGATGAAAACCCGCAGTTGAAACAGGCTCTGTTCAGCATTGAAAAGCAATCGGAACACCCGCTCGCCGATGCAATTGTGGCACATTTGAATAAGCAAAAACAAGTTCAGGTAGCTCACTTTGAAAGCATTACCGGTAAAGGCGCAAAGGCAATTGTCAACAGTGAAGCTTATTTTATTGGAAACGAACGACTGATAGAAGAAAACAACATTGAGATTGATGAAAACTCCTTAAACAAAGCACAGCAATGGAGTAACGAAGCAAAGACGGTAATTTGGTTTGCAAACACTGAAAAAACGATTGCAGTTTTGGCCATTGCCGACCAAATAAAGCCTTCTTCAAGAGAGGCAATCAGTAAATTGATAAAATCTGGTATTGAGGTGTTTATGCTTACAGGCGACAACGAATCGACAGCCAAAGCAATAGCTGCAAGAGTAGGAATAACGAATTTCAAAGCCGGGGTATTGCCGGAGCAGAAGTCCGAATTTGTAAAAAGCTTACAGGCAAAAGGCAAAATTGTGGCCATGGTGGGCGACGGCATTAACGACAGCACCGCATTAGCACAGGCCGATGTGAGCATTGCTATGGGCAAGGGAAGCGATATAGCAATGGATGTGGCGAAAATGACCATCATTTCATCCGACCTTAGTAAAATTTCCGAAGCAATCCACTTGTCAAAGGCAACCGTGCGAACCATTAAGCAAAACCTGTTTTGGGCATTTGTTTACAACTTGATTGGGATACCCATTGCTGCTGGAATTCTGTACCCGCTAAACGGGTTTTTACTTAACCCGATGCTTGCCGGTGCAGCCATGGCCTTGAGCAGTGTGAGCGTGGTGAGCAATAGCCTGCGCCTAAAATGGAAGGCATAAGTAGTCAGATGCTGGATGCTGGATACTGGATACATGATGCTGGATGCTGGATGCTGGTTACTAGATGCTCGGATTGCTGGACGCTGGATTGCTGGATGTCAAAAGCTGCGTAGCTAGGATATATGGGTAGCAATAGGGCCACCCCCAAAACCAACGGCCACAGTAGCATGTTGATTAAAGCCTTGAAGCCGTATGGCCGGGAAGCCAAAATTTCGATAAAATTTCATAGTTGCTATTGGTATAATTCATAGCACTATACAAAAAATAAACTGCCATAAATAGCAAGCATGAGGAATGAAATAGTATAATATAATAGGGTTGAAACCACAGAAAAATATAATATAATGTGGTTATAAAATTTTTTGTATATATTTACAAAATGATACAAAGAGATATAACTTCTTCAATAATTGAGGATTGGGATAATAGAAAAGCCATTGTGCTACTTGGTCCAAGGCAGGTAGGTAAAACTACCCTTATCCAGGCTTTAGTGGTTCAAAAAAAAGTATTGTGGATTAATGGCGATGATCCACAAACGAGGATTACTTTTTCGAATGCAAATTTGAAATTTTTGTTGCAAACTGTAGCCGAATTCGAAGTCGTGGTTATTGACGAAGCCCAACGCATAGAAAATATTGGGTTGGTAATAAAAATGCTTGTTGATGCCCAATTGAATAAACAATTCATAGTTACGGGTTCTTCATCATTAGATTTGGGTAATCAAATAAATGAACCTTTAACAGGTAGGAAATGGGAGCATCAACTCTTTCCTTTAAGTTGGAACGAAGTAAAAAACCATTATTCTTTTGCTAATGCGATTAGCCGATTAGACGAGTTTTTGATTTATGGATGTTACCCCGAGGTAGTAACCGAAAGCAAAAAGCAAAAAGTGTTGTTGCAGTTGGCCGGAAGTTATTTGTATCAGGATATTTTAGAACTGGTGAATATTAAGAAACCCGATTTGCTTATGAAGTTGCTTCACGCGTTGGCTCTTCAATTGGGCAGCGAAGTATCTTATAACGAATTGTCAAAAATATTGGGTGTTGATAGAATGACCGTTGTAAATTATATTGATTTACTGGAAAAAGTGTTTGTTGTTTTTCGTCTTCACCCCTATTCAAGTAACCAACGTAACGAAATTACCTCTAAGCCCAAAATCTATTTCTACGACAATGGAATACGTAACGCGATAATAGGGCAATTTCATCCCTTACCCGGCAGACAAGACAAGGGGGTATTGTTTGAAAACTTTATTATAAGCGAAAAAATAAAACAATTAAATTACAAAGGTTTTTACGGTAAAACGCACTATTGGCGAAATACACAACAAGCAGAAATTGATTTTTTAGAAGTGTTGGAAAATGAGATTATCGCATATGAAATAAAGTACAGTCCAACGAAAAAAGTCATTTTCTCAAAGTCATTTACAGAAAAATACCACCCAAAAAATACGATAGTAATCAATAAAGACAACTTCTGGGAATATTTATAAAAACTTGATACTTGATGATGCTATGTTCATGAGTTCTTAAGTTCTTGATTTTCTGAGTAGGTGTTTTGGGATTATAAAGACAATGGTCAATAAGTAATTATTTGAAACTGGTTTATTTGAAACTGGATTGTTGGATGCTGGATTCTGGATGCTTGATGTTAGATTGCTTGATGTCAAAAGCTGCGTAGCTGCGACATATGGGTAGCACAAAGAGCATCCCTCTCAAGCCAACGGCCACGGCAGCGCACACACTAAGGTCTAACTTTGAAATTATTTGTGCAAATAAATTTAACTTTGATGTGCGAGAAGATTTTTTTGTTGTGCAACTTAAAGATAATTTGAGATACTTAAATTTCATCTCACTTTTTTTAATTGTTTAGGAAACTATTGATTATGGATATGAACAAAGAAAACAGAACATTAAAATTTAAAACCAACATCAAATGCGGGGGCTGCATAGCCACCATAAGTCCGGTTTTAAACGAAACCGAAGGAATTCGTAGCTGGAAGGTTGACACTGCCCATGCCGACAAGATACTTACGGTTGAAACTGACGGTATTGCCCCACAGCAAATTATTGAGAAAGTGCAGCAGGCGGGTTTTAAAATTGAGCTTTTAGGTTAGTCGGTAAGTCAATGGTCATTAAGTCAATGGTCAATGGTCATTAAGTCATTAAGTAGTGGTCATTGCTTGTCGGTTGTTGGTTTTTACAAATTAAGCCGCATAACGGCGACAGTATGGTAGCCTACCTCATTGTTCAAGCTGGCTATCAAAAAAACCGGTAATTTGTTTCGCCATGTTTCTGTAAACCCGCCTGTACCGAAACCGGTCCACCACATTTTTGGTTTCCAGTGGATCTCTTTTATAGTCGTAAAGCTCCTTCGCAACCAACATCGATTCGTCGAACGCTTGTGTCGTTCTAAAGCCGTCTCCGATCCAGTAAGTGAGGCGATATCTGTTGTTTCTGATACTGTATCCCATTACATTTCTTCCGCGTGGATACTGGCTTACTGCAAATTCTTTGATTTGATTTTCAGGATTTTTTAACACGGGCACAAGGCTTTTCCCGTCTAAATTGTCGGGAGCCGGAATGCCTGCCAATTCACACAAAGTTGGGAAAACATCCACAAACTCGCTTACGCTTTTTGTAGTGCCGGCCTGGTAGCCCGGTGCCGAAACAATCAATGGCGAGCGGGTAGCTTGTTCAAAATTGGAGTGTTTACACCACAAATCATGGTCGCCTAAATGCCATCCGTGGTCGCCCCAAAGAACTATTATCGTGTTCTCAATCAAACCTGATTCTTCCAAATAATCCAATATCTTTCCAATTTGAGCATCAACATACGAAGTAGAAGCGTAATATCCATGTATGAGCTCCTTTTGCTTATACTCCGGTAAGCCTATCCCATATGGTTGATCCGAGAAACTTACCAAAGGGGGTATGTCGGAATACGATCGCAGTTCGCCCGAGTTATGATAGGCAATATCGGGGCTGTTTTCGGCTTTTTGCTGAAATGGAGCCAGGGGCATATCTTCTCTGTTGTATAAGTCCCAGTACTTTTGAGGAGCAACAAAGGGCAGGTGTGGTAACTGGTAGCCCACGGCAAAGAAGAAGGGTTCTTCATTTTTAGCAAGCCGTTCAATGGTTTCCAGTGCCATAAGTGTCATGGCTCCGTCGTTGTAGGCATTGTCTGCCACATCGGCAGCTTCAACCGAGGGCTTGAAGGATTGCAAGGCATTGCGTATGGCATCGTTACCGCTTAGGTTCTCGGCGAATGCCTTTTCGAGATATTTTTGAGCAATTTCCCTGTTTTCGGTATTTTGATACCAATAAAGCATCGGCCGTTGTTCATTTTGATAATATTTATTCGCTGTTCTTAGGTAGGGCTCGCTCCACGATTGCTCATCTTGTCCCTGGCTTACCGAACGGAAATCGAAAATTTTCCCTGTTCCTGTTGAATAGTATCCATTTTCCTTGAAATGCTGTGGCAGGGTCACAATATCGGGGCGCATATCCCGCATTTGGGTGTTTAAATCCCATACCCGTGTATAATCGGGGCGTTTGCCGGTAAGTATGCTAATTCTCGATGGTGCGCTAACTGCCAGCTGACAGTGGTTTTCGGTGAATGTCGTTCCCATTTTAGCCAACCTGTCCATGTTGGGGGTTTGTATCAAATTGTTCCCGTAAGCTCCCATTTCGGGTTTCAGATCATCAATGGCTATGAACAGTACATTAGGCTTTTGTGTATTTTCATTTTGTGCACTTACATGAAAAGGGGCTACAACTAATAATGCATTCCCCAAAATACCCGTGATGATTTTGTATCTCATTTTTTATGTTTTTTATTCGTAATTAGCATGCTCGCTGTTTTTGAAACCGGCCCTTACCCCAATGGCTGTTATCTCATCTCCGCCATTTATTTCAACTGGTTCACTATATAAAAACCAATGCTCTGGCGTGTTTCCCTTTCCGTTTACCTGATAGGCGATGGATGCCCCCGGGGTAGCTGATTTTATGGATAGTTTGCCGTCGATTACATTGAAAGAAGGTTTTTCAACTATTTGCTGTTTATTATTGGGGAAGAACATTTCGCGGGTTTCAAGTTCCGGAATGTGCCACAATTCGTTAAATTCTGCATCCCATTTCTCAAATGCATTACGCAAACGTGTTATATGCTCCCCGTATTCTGGCTTGTCAATTAAGTTGTTTATTTCATGCGGGTCGTTCAGCACATCATAGAATTCTTCTTTGCCCCGAATATTTTCAAAGTAAATTCGTTGTGTTTCGTTCAGTTCATCGTTTTCGTACAGCTCTATCATTCTTCGCATCATGGGCATTTGCATGCGGTAGTTTACAGGCATAAATTCCACCTGATCGGGATAGTAGTTTCTGATGTACCTGTAGCGCTCATCTCTTACATAGCCTTGTTTGTCAATTTGTTCGTCCATGCGGTTTCTGCCGCCAAACACATATTCGCGGGCTTCTTCGGAATATTCACCCAGGAAAGCTTTGCCGTGCATGTATTCGGGAGGTTCAATGCCGGCGAGCGATAAAATGGTAGCCGGAATATCGATAAATGAAGCCATCCTGTCCTCGGTTTCACCTTTTCTGTAGGCGTTGGGATACCAAACGATAAACGGCACAAGTGTTCCACTTTCCTTGATGCTGCGTTTTTGTCGGGGAAGCGGGCCGCCATGGTCGGAATAGAAAATAATAATGGTGCTGTCCAGTAAGCCTGCTTCTTCCACCTCCCTGATTAAGCGTTCGGCTTGTCTGTCCATTTCGTGAATGTTGCTGTACATCACTGCAATATCGTGGCGAATTATCGAGTCGTCGGGGAAATAGGGTGGAACCGGAACGTCTGCCGGATCAACAGTGAGGGGCAAATGACCGCGTGCCCAAACTTGCGATTCGTGCGATACAAATAAATTGAAAATGGAGAAGAATGGTTTGTCCTTCGGTTTGTTTTTCCAATGTGCCTGGTTTCCATCTTCGTCCCATGCAGTTAAGGGCGAAGCAAACTGATAATCGGTTTTGCTGTTGTTGGTACAATAATAGCCTTCTTCCCTCAGAAACTCGGTATAGCATTTTACACCTGTGGGCAAAACTACTTCGTATACCTCTATGCCCTCCGGAACCCATTTGTAATCTGTGCCATCCGGACTGTAGTTTCGCATGTGGTTGGCGCCAATGGCCGTTGGGTACATGCCTGTAATGAGCGATGCGCGGCTTGGGGCACACACGCCAACGTGAGCATGCATGTTGGTAAACCTTATGCCCTCGGCAGCAAGTTGGTCGAGGCGGGGTGTTTGTGCCACGGGGTCGCCATAGCAGCCCAAAAAGGGGCTAATATCCTCGCACGAAATTACCAGTATATTGGGACGAAAAGGCAGATCGGGTGTTTTGTCGCCAGCTTG
>SKHV01000116.1 GCA_007116765.1 Prolixibacteraceae bacterium
AAAAATCTTACCCGATCATTAGAGGCAGGAGGAACTCTAACTGCCCCTCTAATTCCGTGGAACAGTAGTGCTGTTTTTGTTTTTGCAACAATTGGTGTTGCGCCAATAAATTATTTTCCTTATGCAATTTTATGCTGGGTTACAATGTTTATAGTTATCCTGTTTGGATTTACAAATATCACCATGGATACATGTGACAAGAAAGAACCGGATGATTAACAATAAATTCAATGTAGCTTTTTTTAACTGCAATACGACGTTATTAATCAAATCCTTAAAGTCTATACAGTCAATATTAAATCAATTAGGGTCTATCTTGATTTTCGAGAAAGCAAACCATTTATTCCCCAAATCTTTTAAGTACGCACCAATGTGATATACTGACTCCTTATCTATTATGATAAATCTGTCGTGAGATTTACTAAATGCTTTTATTTCAATAGATGGGTATTGTTCATTATGTTTTTTTGGTCAAGTCTCAGTGTTTCGTGAGATTTGAAGTAAAAATCATTGCGCTTACATTTTTGTTCCTTTTCGATAGAAGTTAGTACTTGCCATTTATTCTCAGGTAGCAACCACTCAATATTCGTTTTTAATTAGTAAGCAAACAGTTACTTAGGGTTTGTTGTATTTTTATTCTTAACAAATGAAGGTGCTGATATTCCCTGACTTATTAAAACAATTGTGTGCTTCTTTGTTTCATAAATAAGAATTAGGTTATTATTATTAGAACAGCTTGCATTTTGCAGGCTGTTTTTTTACTTATTCTGCACTTCCATGTCAAAAATTAACAAAAATGACGTATGAACTACATTGACTGTGTTTTTAATTTTATAAACATTGGAAATATTCAGCAAACATTGTTACTTTGCCTGAAAACCTATTGAAAACACTTTGAAGAGAAAATTTTTCACAAACCTGATTCTGTTATTAGCAGTAAATGTGTTGGTTAAGCCATTTTGGTTATTTGGTATTGACCGAACTGTACAGAATGCAACCGGCGATGAGTATGGTTTATACTACTCGTTGTTTGCATTGTCAATGACTCTGAACATATTGCTCGACATGGGTATTACCAACTACAATAACCGGAATATTGCACGGTATACTCAGTTGTTACCTAAGCATATGGGCAATATCTTAGGAATTAAGTTACTGCTTGGAATAGTGTATGCTATTGTTTGTTTGCTTTGGGCTGCTTTGGTGGGATACAATAAAATTCAATTCCATCTGCTATTCTTTTTAATATTCAATCAGTTTTTGCTTCAAATGATTTTGTACTTACGTTCAAATTTAAGTGCGCTGCATTTGTTTGCAACCGATAGCCTGGTGTCGGTGCTCGACAGGCTGTTTATGATACTGTTTTGCGGCATTCTTCTATTCACAAATGTTACGGGAGGTGTGTTTGAAATTGAATGGTTTGTTTATACCCAAACACTTTCGTATGTGTTGGCTGCGCTCATAATTTTCATAATTGTGTTGAATAAAGCCGGTAAAATTAGAATCAACTTCAACCCAAAATTCACTTTAGTTTTTTTGAAGCGTACCTATCCTTATGCTATTCTTATTCTTTTAATGTCGTTTTATAATCGCTTCGATACGGTGTTGCTAGAGCGTTTGCTCCCGTATAACGAAGGTCTAAGGCAGGTGAGCTTATATGCTCACGGTTTCAGGTTACTAGATGCAACGGTAATGTTTGGTGTTTTGTTTGCCGGAATGCTGTTGCCAATTTTTTCCAGAATGATAAAAATGAAACAGCCCATTGGCGAGATGGTTAGTTTTGCCTACAGCCTCATCATATTTCTTTCACTTACAATTGCAATTTCTTCGTTTTTTTACCGAGTAGAAATAATGGAATGGATGCAATACGACCACGTGGCTGAGTCGGCACCGATTTTTTCAATTCTTATGTTTGGTTTTATTCCCATAGCCACAACATATATTTTTGGAACACTACTCACTGCCAATGGGAGTATTAAACAGTTGAACATTATGGCTGCTTTTGGAATGGTTTTAAACATTGGCTTAAATCTTATTTTTATACCTTACTTTCAGGCTCACGGAGCAGCAGTTATAAGTTTATTCACTCAAACATTTACTGCCATTGCACAGGTTGCCATTGCCGTTCGTATTTTTAAATTTAAGCCCAAATGGAGTCTGATATCACGTATAATTGCATATTCGGCTTTTATTATAATTGTGGGGTATTTTAGTAAAATGGTGCAAGCACCGTTTTTGGGATACCTTGTCATGCTAATTATTTCTACATTAATCGCATTTCTAATCAGGCTAATTAATTTAAAAGCCATTTTTCAATTATTAACAAACCGAGAATAATGTCACATAGTTACACCCCTGCCGATTTACATGACAGCGATAAATTTGAATTGATTGAAGAGGTTGCATACAAGGATTTAAAGCCTTTTATTATGCGAACAATTCAAAATCAGTTTAAGTGGCTTAAAATTTATGGGATAATTCAACTGGTTTCTCTCTTTTTAATGATTGGTATTTTGTCATTCATGATCACATTATCGGTTGATAGCAAAGTGATGAGTGATTCTTTGAAATGGTATTTGGCAGGAATTGCTTTTTCATTTACCATTCTGATACCCATTCATGAATTACTGCATGCTCTGGGCTTTTTAATTATGGGTAAGCGAGATATTGGTTTTGGCATGCAGTTGCGAAAATTCATTTTTTATGCCGAGGCAAATAATCAGGTTATTGATAAAAAACAAATGACAGTTGTGGCTATGGCTCCTTTTGTGGTTGTATTTATTGTTTCGCTAAGCGCTTTTTTTATGTTGCTTGGAAATCCTGTATCAATGTTGTTTTTGGCAATTTTTTTATTGCATTTTCTGTTTTGTGCCGGCGATGTAGCCATGCTTGCCTATTTCAATAGTCAAAAAGGATTATACAGTTACGACAGCCGCTCCGAAAAGAAAAGCTATTTTTTTGTGAAACGAATTGATTAGTATTTTATTTTGAGTGTCAAAAACGATTGAAGAGCTTATTTTACTTCATTTTCCATTTCAACATTGTTGGCCTTTATTCCTAAAATCATCAACACAAATGCAATTAATATTAAAATGATAATTCCATGGTTGTAGCTGCCTGAAAAACTAAGCGAGAGGCTGAAAATGTATGGTCCCAGCGCACTTGCAATAACGGTCCAGCTCATGGCGTACCCCGATATGGCTCCCAAATGTTTTGTGCCAAAAAAGCGGGGCCAGGTAACGGTGTTGATTACACTGAAAAGCCCACTCATTATTCCACTGCCAATAATTAGTAGGTAATATGCCGAGGTAATACTCTCGAGAAATATTAACGAAACTCCGGCCATTACAATACCAAGCATATTCACCATAAGTAAGTATTTGAGCTTAATGTAGTCGCTTAGCCAGCCACCTGCGAAATTAAAAACTACTGCAACAAACGAAGCTGGTAAAAACACAGCAATTGCATTTTCTCGAGTATATCCGGCTTCTATAAATATTGAAACAACATGAAAAGTAAAAGCAGTAACATATAGTGCATTTATTGCCAAAGCAAGGTTAAATATCCAAAATGAATACTTTTTCAAAGCTTGCTTAAGAGTAACTATTTTTTCCTTGTCAGGGCTTTGTTTTTGCGAAGCAATATTTTTTCTCTTAGGTAAATTTCCGTCGGGTTTTACACCGCTGTCAGCGGCATTGTCGCGAAAAACAATAAAGGCAAAAATAACGAATACTATTCCCACAAATAATCCTATTGTGCCCCAGGCACTCCGCCAGCCTCCATAATCGATAAGGTCGTTCAATAAACGTGGTGTATACGAAAAACCAAACGAAACAAATACACCCATTAGCGCATTGGCCAAACCACGATATTGCTCAAACCATTTCATTACCATGTTCCGGCTCACCATGGTGAGTATGCCTTGTCCGAAAAATCTCAACCCCCAAAATCCGAATATTAGAAACGATATGGCCACAAAGCTGTGTGTATTTTCACCCAACACACTCACTACAGCGTTAGTAATTACATCAATTTTCGACAGTCCAATGGCCATAATGCCAAGCATAAACCCCGAGAGCATAGCCATAACACGGGCTCCATATTTGTCGTAATATTTGCCAGCACGGGTAATCATAAAACCACTAATAACCGTACCAATCAGGTAGGCAAAACTTAGCCAGGTACGTTCAATTTGCAGGGAATCAATCAAGTAATCAGTAAAAACAGAAACGCCCATGGTTTGACCGGGTATGCTCATAAGCACACCAATCGTTCCGGCAGCTAAAATTACCCATCCGTAGAAAAATGGAAACTTGTTGACCTTATATGGGAATTGAGTTTTTTTAAGATTTATTGCCATAGTGATGCCTTTTGCAGTTCATTAGTATGCTGTTTCAGAGATTTTTTTTGCAAAAGTATCGAAAATATTGCAAGTCTCTTTTACTAGAGTATTTAAAATCACAGTAATAAAAAAGTGTTAAGAATTACCAAATGGATGAACACAGTTTTGAACTCATGTTAAAGCAACATTATTCAGTTTACTTTCAGCTTATAAAAACTACAAAAGCATGCTTTATTTTCTATTTTTGTTGTAAATGAAAGGGTAAAATGTCAGAATTAAACAATTTAAAATTTGAGAAGGCTTTGTCCGAATTGCTTGATGTGTGCGCGCAAAGCAGTGTAGTTTCTGATTTAGACAAAATTGAGAAAGCTGCACGTGTGGCTTACGATATTTTGGGCAATACCTGCTGGGAAGACAATAATCCTATCATATTTCACTCTATTGATGTGGCACGTGTTATTGCGCACGAAATAGGTTTTGGCACCGATTCCATAATTGCAGCTGTTTTGCACAACGTGTTCGAAAGCTCAAACGATAAAGACGAACTTATTGCAAAGCTGCCTCAAATGTTTGGCGATGTGGTTTTTCAGCTTCTCGAGGGATTGTTTAAAATCAACTCAATTGATACGGTTACCATATCGGTACACTCCGAAAATTTTAGGCGTTTAATGCTTACTCTGGCAGGAGATATAAGGGTTGTGCTCATAAAAATTGCCGACAGGCTTGTGGATATGCGCAACCTTGATATATTGCCACCCGAACTTCAAAACAAATACGCTACCGAAACATCGTATTTATATGCGCCCCTAGCACATCGGATGGGAATATACGGTATAAAGTCCGAACTCGAAGATTTGTCCCTGAAGTATCTTCGTCCCGGCGATTATCTCAACATTGTGCAAAAGCTTGAAGAGACAAGTGAAGAACGCCGGAAATTCGTTTCAGCGTTTGTGAAACCTATTGAGTCAAAACTCAAAGTCCGTAATTTTAAGTTTGACATGAAAGCTCGCACCAAATCAATTTATTCGATATGGAATAAAATGAAAAAGTCAAAGGTGAGCTTTGAAGAGGTGTTCGACTTGTTTGCAATACGAGTTATTCTCGATACGATACCTGAAAACGAAAAATCGGAATGCTGGCAGGTTTACTCCGTTGTAACCGAGGAATATCAGCCAAATCCCGAACGTATGCGCGACTGGATTTCCATCCCCAAATCGAATGGGTATGAATCGTTGCATACCACTGTAATGGGGCCGCACGGAAAATGGGTTGAAGTGCAAATTCGCACCTTGCGCATGGATGAAATAGCCGAAAAGGGGATGGCTGCTCACTGGAAATACAAAGGTGGAAAAGGAAATGTAGAACTCGATAACTGGCTGGCACACATTCGCGAGGTGCTTGAAAGCCCCGAATCCGATCCAAATGCGTTGTTGCAGGAGTTTAAAACAAATATTTACGACGACGAAGTATTTGTGTTTACTCCAATGGGCGATCTGAAAAAACTCTCGGCAGGATCTACTATTCTCGACTTTGCATACGAAATACATTCCGACCTGGGTGATAAATGCGTGGGTGGTAAAGTGAATAACCGAAAGGTTTCTATTAAATATAAATTGAAGAATGGCGACCAGGTTATTATTGAAACCTCGAACAACCAAAAACCAAAAATAGACTGGCTCGACTTTGTAGTTACCTCAAAAGCCAAAAGCCGGATTAAAGCCAGTTTAAACGAAGATAAGAAGCGTGAAGCTCTAAACGGAAAAGAAATTGTAAAACGCAAATTCAAAAACTGGAAAATTGACTACACCGACGAGGTAATTCGAAAACTCTTGAGTGAACTCAAGTTCAAATCGGCTCAGGATATGTATTATGCCGTGTCAGTTGGTAGTCTCGAAGCTTTGCAGCTTAAAAATATCTTGCGTGAAAAGGCGGAAGCACCTAAAGCAAAAGAGGTATTAGGCGAGTTGCTGCCAAAAAAGGAAATTGAAAACCTGGCATTCGACAGCACCGACGAGTTTTTGGTGATCGACAAAAACCTTAAAAACATAAACTATAAGCTAGCTCAATGCTGTAACCCAATATTTGGCGATAGTATTTTTGGTTTTATTACCATTCGCGATGGAATAAAAATTCACCGCGAAAACTGCCCAAATGCTAAACAAATGAAAGAACGATATCCATATCGTTTCATTAAAGCAAAGTGGCAGGATAACAAGCAAAACAACTCATTCCAGGCTACAATTCATATGTCGGGTGCCGACAGGCAGGGCTTGGTAGGGGATATTTCGTACATTATTGCTAAAGATTTGGGTGTACAAATGCGCTCAATCAATATCGATGCAAAAAATGGAAATTTTGAGGGTGTTATGCGTATTTTTGTGAACAATGTTGAGCACCTCGACTTTTTAATTCATAAGCTTAAAAACTTAAAGGGAATTGACCATGTTTCGAGAGGTGATTATTAGAATTTCTAACTTTGGAACGATAATTGAATGATTAATAAGGAAATTGAAAAAGCCCGAATTGAATTCGAACTTGGCAGCTTGGATAAAAGCTTGCTCATTGTCGACAAAATTTTGCACGACGATGGAAACAATATTGAGGCTTTAATAATTAAAGCACAAGTATATTATAAACAGCAAAAGTGGGGGGATACACTCAATTTACTTAACCAAGTGCTTGATATTGAAGAAAACAATAAAATTGCTCTTTCGTTAAAGCAAATGGTTATGGGCATTGTAAAGTTTTGGCATAAAGATAATTATAACCCATAGGCAAGCATTTTAAACCTTCGCATCATTGATGTAAAATGCCCTATTTTTATAAAATGAATATTTTTTTTTCATAAAAAATCATTTTCATTATCTTTGGATGCCACTTTGAAAGAATTAACTGGTAAATAATCACATTTATAAAAGAACATAGTATGATGAAGAGAATAATTTTAGCATTGTTTGTTGTCTCAATTTTTTCAAGCTCATTTGCACAGGATTTGAGTGAAGGTTTGCAAGCCAAAAATGATGGTAACGACGCATTTCGTAACCGCGATTATGTTGAAGCAATCCAATATTGGGATAAATACCTGAATTCAGGAGAAGAAGAAGCAGAAGATGATTTCAGTACACAACAGCTTATAGTGAGAAGTCACAGGTTAGCCGCCGATGCATTCCTTCAGGAAAGAGATTTTAAATCGGCTTACGATTATTATCAAAAATATCTTGAAATTGGTGGAGATGAAGCTGCCGAAG
The DNA here is from genome assembly GCA_007116765.1 of Prolixibacteraceae bacterium. Classification (GTDB taxonomy): domain Bacteria; phylum Bacteroidota; class Bacteroidia; order Bacteroidales; family Prolixibacteraceae; genus Roseimarinus. The sequence continues at coordinate 7,591 of SKHV01000116.1, forward strand.
ATGGAGGCGTAGCTTATAATATGGCTATTAGTGCCAGTAGGTTAGACAATAACGAAGAAGCACTCAGGCTTTTTAAACGCGCCGTTGAACTAAACAGCCGTGCCGACTTGAGTATGCTTTACATTGCCAATATTTATCGTGGCGAAGGCAATGAAGAAAAAATGATAGCCACATTGCGCGAAGCATTAGAAAAATATCCTCAAAGTAATCAACGCTCACGCATGATAAGCATGTTGGTAAATCCAATGCTACGAGAAGCTTCAGAGCCTTTCAACGAAGCCAACGAGCTGGCTCGCAATGCTGCTGGTGGAAGCCCTAACGATTACATCGCTAACATGTCAAAAGCCGTTTCAAAATTTGAAGAGGCAATTCCTTTGTTTGAAGAAGTGTTGAAATACGACCCACGTAACGAGACTGCTCAAACTTACTTGGCTGCAAGCCGTGATAATATCAGAGCTTTCAATGATTATAAAGACAGTTTAGACAATTAGAAACACTTTATAAAACACACAAAAAAAAATCAGTTCGAGCGCGAACTGATTTTTTTTTCTCTGTTAGGATAACGTTTCATTGCAGTTTGTATTGAGGAACAGCAATACATTTACATGCTCAAATGCATTGTTTTATAAAAGAATATAGAAAACCAATTACACAAATTTTACACAAATGAAGCACACAAATCTTTTTTTGATTATGACGTTATTGCTATCAGCTGCAATGTTTAGCTCATGTAGCAGTAAACAAAAAATTAAGGCTATTGACACAGCCGACATGGACTTAAACGTGAATCCGGCACACGATTTTTATACTTATGCCAATGGTGGTTGGATGGAAAACAATCCCTTGCCACCCGATCGTAGCCGTTTTGGAAGTTTCGATAAACTTCGAGATGTAGCCGAAAAACAATTGCAATCCTTATTCGATCAAATTGAAGAACAAGAGCATGAAGCAGGAACAGTTGGACAAAAAATTGCCGTCTTCTATGCAATGGGAATGGATTCTGTAACTATTGAAAAGCAAGGGGCAGAACCATTAATGCCTTATCTTGAACAAATAGCTGCCTGTCAGACTAAAGAAGAAATTCAGAATTTATTAATCGAATATCATTTGCAAGGTAATAGTATGCTTTTCTCATTTTATGGTTCTGCCGACAGACAAAACAGCGATTGGGTAATACCTCAGCTTTTTCAGGGCGGACTTGGAATGAGCGATCGCGATTACTATACCAATACCGATGAGCGTACACAGGAAATTAGAAACGAGTATGTGAATCATGTTGAAAAAATGTTTCAACTTACCGGTGTTGAGCCCGATCAGGCTAAAGTGAAAACAGGCAATGTACTTCAAATCGAAACCCGATTGGCAGAGGCTTCTCTTACACGCCTTGAGCGCCGCGATCCACATCGCACGTTCAATAAAATGAACCTGTCGGCTTTGAGTGAGCTTTCACCCGATTTTGATTGGGATTTATTCTTCACCACATTGGGATTTCCCGCTCAGGAAGAAATAAACGTGGGTATGCCCGAATTTTTCTCAGAGATAAGTACAATGATGAATGAAATTACGGTTGAGCAGTGGAAAGATTACTTCTCGTGGAATATGATTAACCGTGCGGCATCATACTTATCCGACGATTTTGTGAATCAGGATTTCGAATTTTATGGTAAGGTAATGAGCGGTCGTGAAGAAAACCGTGTGCGCTGGAAACGTGTTCAAAATACTACTAACAGTGTGTTGAGTGAGGCTATAGGCCAAATGTACGTAGCTGAATATTTTCCGCCCGAAGCAAAAGAACGTATGGAAGAACTGGTGCAGAATCTCAAAATAGCTTTGGGACAACGCATTGATGATCTCGAATGGATGGGCGATGAAACAAAAAGTAAAGCGCATGATAAACTTGAGGCTATGAATGTAAAAATTGGTTACCCGGACCAATGGCGCGATTATTCGGATCTTGAAGTGAAGACTGATAGTTATTTCCAGAATGTAATGCGTTCACGCGCTTTTGGTGCAGCTTATAACCGAAGCAAAATAAACAAGCCCGTCGATCGTTCCGAGTGGTTTATGCCGCCACAAACGGTGAACGCTTATTATAGTCCGCTGATGAACGAAATCGTGTTTCCGGCAGGCATTTTGCAACCTCCGTTTTTCTACCTCGATGCCGATGATGCCGTGAACTATGGTGCAATAGGAATGGTAATTGGTCACGAAATTACTCATGGGTTCGACGATCAGGGGCGCAAGTACGATAAAGATGGCAATCTTAACGACTGGTGGACAGAAGAAGATGCAGCCCGTTTCGACGAAAGAGCACAAATTCTGGTCGATCAGTACAATCAGTTTGTAGTACTTGACACCGTAATGGCAAACGGTGAACTTACTCTAGGCGAAAATATTGCCGATTTGGGTGGGTTAAATATCGCCTACCAAGCTTTTCAGAATGCAGGAAAAAAAGCTGGAAATATTGGGGGTTTTACTCCCGAACAACGATTCTTTCTTGCTTATGCACACGTTTGGGCAAACCACACCCGCGAACGTGAAATGTTGAGGCTTACTCAGGAAGGTGTGCATTCACTCGGGCATTTCAGAGTAAACGGACCATTACGAAATATGCCCGAATTTCATCATGCATTTGGAGTACGAGATGGCGATTTTATGTATTTGTCGGATGATGAGCGTGCTATGATTTGGTAAGTAACATTATCGATAATAATTGTAAAAAACCGGTGTTGGAAATAATCCAATACCGGTTTTTTCGATTGAGTTTAGTGTTGTTTTTGTTGAATCTATGATATTCTTGATTTAAATATAATGCAAAAAACAAATTCGAGTATATGCAAAAATTAAAACGGGAAACGTACTTTTCTTTTGCATTTTCTGCTTTCGTGAAGTTTTGTTTCGCCGTTTTAAATCTTGAGTTAAATGCTTTTTTGCATTCCTCTTAGTTGTTGATTCTTTACACTAAATATTTAATGTATGTTGAATCGTATTAGGGACAATAAATTAGGAGACTATTTTACAACCATAAACTCACGAACGTTTGATTGTAAAACGCATACTGTATCAATAGTAGCTTCGGCTGTGTTATCGCTTGTTTTGCAAAGATATTTACCGTTGCTTGTATCAATCATAAAATAGATTTGGCTGCCATTTTTATCGTATTGTGCGAAATATGGCCTTGCCTGTGTGCTAATATTGTGATTCGTGCCACCCGACATATTGTAAACACCAATGGTGTTATTTGTTGCCGCAGCACAGTATCCAGAGCTGTTCCACCGTGAGGTATTATTAAAGGCTTGCCCCCCGGTTAAGGTCGTTTGGATTACATTGTTAGAGGAAGTGTTGACTAAGTTTCGGTAGTGATTTCCCGAAACTGAAGTGGTGTAAGCCAGATGCTGTCTGTCAGACGTGATTCCAATTACTGTAACTCTTCTATCGTCAGCGCTTCCAATTCTAGTGTAGGTGTCTGTATCGAAATCGTAACGGTATAGTATTTCATAGTCCCAGTGAAGCACACCACCATCTACACCAAATGCACGTGCAAAACCGTAAACATAACGTCCATCATCCGACGGGTAAAACAATGTTCCGTGTAGAGCGGTTTCGGTATCCCACCCTTTTTCGGGCTGTGAAACCGCAAATCCTCCGGGCGAAATGGCTTGTTTTAATTCTTTCGTTTTAGGATCATATCTAACCAAACTGGCACGGTATTGATCGTGGTACATTCTATCGTTTGACGAAGACAAATAGAAAATATGACCGCTTTTACTTACTTTTGTTGTAACCACATCAAGATATGAATAACGGTATTCATCGCTTGCAGGCAATATGGGAAGTTGTTCCCAGTCACTTCCTTCAATATCGAACCATGCTCCGGTTGTCAGTCTTGCTCTTCCTTCGGTATTAAAATTGGCATGTAATCCAATTGCTACTCTTTTATTGTTAATGTCAACATTGGTATACATATCCCTGGCCGGATAAATTGAATGAAGTTGTTTATACTGAGCTTCTCCTTTTTCAATGGTTAATAAAGATAAGTATGAACCTTCGCCAAGTTGATTGTCCGAGTTTTGGTGCAATACCAAAAATGTTGTCCCTCCTTTGTTGTCCGCATCGTCGCCAATAATTGGTATACACGACTGAATAAGCAAAAGAGAAAAAAATGTAAGTAAGCTGATTGTTTTTAGTTTCATAGCCGTTATGTTATTTGGATACAATATTTAAATACAAATTTGCTAGTTTTGTATTTCAATTTGATATTAAAATCGTAAATTGAATGTTTAAATCGTATAATATTATTACTGGTTTTTATTAATATTGGGCAATTAGGGTCTTATTATGGATTTTTTATTTCAATTGATAGTGTTCATGCCAATGTATGTTGCATTGTTTTGGACTATAGTTTTGTTATTGACTCCACGCAAAAAAAGCAAACCCAAATACTTTTTGGGAATATTTATGCTTGCAGCAACTTTGGTGTACTTTAGCCATGCAGTTTTTTTTACCAATAATATTGCTCTTTATTTATACATCGATTCTTTATATGTTGCTGCAATGCTATCGGTTTTTCCTTTATACTACTGGTACATTAGGCTGCTTACCGTTGAAACTACATATCAGAGAAATAACCTGAAATTGTTAATTCCTGCTACAGTTTTTTCAATTATTACTGCAATTGTATATTGCTTGATGGAAGATCCACTTGCTTATCTCATGTACTACCATTTTAATATGCTCGGCGATAATATGAGTGATAATTCAATGTGGAAAATTCAACGTGTTATTTCTAATGTGGTAAAATTCGTCTTTTTTGTTCAGATATTATATGTATTGAAAAACGGGCTAACTCTTATTCGAAAGTACGAAGAAAGAATAAATAACTTTTACTCAAATACCGAAGGACGCAGTATGAATTGGGTGCGATGGTTAATTATAATTTTTGCGCTAACAGGCATTATGAGCTCAGTGATAAACTTTATTGGGCGTACCTATTTTTCAATGAATCACGAGTTGCTGTTTTTCCCGTCGTTTATATTTGGCACATTAATTTTTATGATAGGATATCTTGGGAATTCTCAGAAACATATTCTGTTTGAATTAGATAAAGAAGAAAAAGAGTTTCAAGATGATGTTAACTCTGTGAACTGGAGAAATCAACATGTATCGAATCATATAAAAGACAATCGATTCTGGAAAGATTTGAAAACGAATTTAATTATTCTTTTCGAAGAAAAATTAGTCTACCGACGATCTGATCTAAAAATTAGTCAGGTAAGTGAAATGCTCAATACAAACCGCACTTACATTTCACGTTTAATAAATGAAGAATTCAATTGTTCATTTAGTTATTTTGTAAATAAGTACAGAGTGAACGAGGCAAAAGAAATACTTGAAAATGATGCATCGCAGGAGCTTAGTCTAGAGCAAGTTGCCGATGTGGTTGGGTTTACCTCGGCCGGTTCTCTTATCCGTAATTTTAAGCAGTATTTAGGAATAACTCCGGGTGTATTCAGAATGAAAAGAAACAATATCGAAAAATAAAGTAAAATTTGACTGTGAGAAATATTTATTTGCTTATTTTTATAATTGTTACCAACAAAAATATAATTAACAAGAGATATTGATATGAGCAACAAACAAATTGACTTAAAAGCTGAACAGCAAAACACGCTTAATACACCGCGTTACAAATATAGTGCTGCTGCAAAGTTTTTCTTTTTTTCGATGGACTTGCTTACCGGAAAAAAGGACAATCTGCCAAAAGCCAAATTGCTCGAAATTTTGGCTAGTATTCCTTATCGTGCATGGGAAATCCGTCATTACCTGAAACAAACCCGCAGGTATAAAGAACTCATGAAAGTGAAAGACTATCAGGGTGTTATTGACTGGTCGCGCGAGGCGCAGGACAACGAATACATGCACCTGCTGGTAATTCATCAGAAAATGATTGAAGACGGGATGAAAGACAAATGGTATTTGTCGGCATTCATGCGCTTTTTTATCGTTTGGTCGTATATTCTTATTGCCCGAACAATGGCGTGTTTTAGTCAGAAGAGAGCCTATGTTTTTAATGCCGAATTCGAAAACCATGCCGAGCTGGTTTATGCCGGTATGGTGCGCGACAACCCTCATTGGGAAAATGAAAAAGTAACTAACGATTTGGTGAAACAATATGCCGATGTAGAAACATGGGCCGATGTATTTCGCAGAATTGGTCTCGACGAGCGCGACCATATGAACCACAGTTTCGTTAAAGCAGGTATTCCTGAGCATGTACACAAATACGAGGGCATGCCACTTTTTGAATAAGAGCATTATTTAAAATATAGCAAATTTATATTTATAAAGAGCATATTTGATCTTCAATTATGCTCTTTTTTATTCAAGGGTGTTTGTAAAATGATTTTATTTCTTCCTTGTTAGTTTTAAATTATAAATTATATATGTGTTTTGATTTCAATTTATTTTTTATTATTATCGCAAGGCCGAAACCAACCTTGTGATACTCCAATATTTTTTTAGCATTAAGGGGTTTCGGTTTTAAAGCGAATTATTAACCTTTCAAAACCGATTATGAGTAACGTAGAGCAATTAAAAACTGTTAAGTTTTACAGTGGAGAAGAGACTCCCCTAGAAATGCACAAAGTACGTGTAGTACAAAAACTGAATCTTCTGCCCGTTGAAGAAAGAAAAGAAGCTATTTTTGACGCCGGATTCAATACATTCCTTCTTCAAAACCAGGATGTATTTCTCGACATGCTTACCGATTCAGGCACAAACGCCATGAGCGACAATCAAATTGCAGCCATGAGCGTAGCCGATGATTCCTATGCTGGTTCGGCAAGTTATACGAAGCTTGAAAAAGCTGTGAGCGAAGTGTTTAACCAGAAGTACTTCTTGCCCGTGCACCAGGGGCGTGCTGCCGAGCATATCATTTCACAGGTATTTGTAAAAAAGGGCATGGTGGTTCCAATGAACTATCACTTTACCACAACTATGGCACATATACAGTTGGCCGGAGGTACCGTTGCCGAAATATTTACCGACGAAGCTTTGAAAATCAAAAGTGATTTTCCATTCAAAGGAAATATGGACATTGACAAGCTGAATAATATAATTGACGAATGGGGAGCCGATAAAGTTGCATACATCAGACTTGAGGCAGGCACCAACCTTATTGGAGGTCAGCCATTTTCGATGCAAAACCTGCGCGAAGTTTCAGCGGTTGCTAAAAAACACGGCATTAAACTTTTGATGGATACCAGCTTGATTAACGAGAACTTGTATTTTATTAAAATTCGGGAAGAGGGCTATAAGGACAAACCGCTGAAAGAAATAATGCACGAGATGTTGAGTTATACCGACTTCTCATACTTCTCGGGACGCAAAGTGAGCTGCACCCGTGGTGGTGGTATTTGTACCAACAACCACGATATATATATGCAAATGCGCGATTTGGTGCCACTTTTTGAAGGTTTCCTTACATATGGAGGTATGAGTGTGCGTGAAATTGAAGCTATGGCAGTAGGCTTGTACGAAACGCTCGATTTTAATGTAATCAGTCATTCTCCTAGCTTTATCAAATACTTGGTCGAAGCATTAGATAAAAAAGGAATTCCGGTAATAACTCCTGCCGGTGGTTTGGGATGCCACCTCGATGCCGGACAGTTTTTATCGCATTTGCCACAAGAACAATATCCTGCTGGCGCCTTAGCTGGTGCACTTTTTATCGCATCGGGCATACGTGGCATGGAGCGTGGTACCATTTCTAGTATCCGTGACGAAAATGGAAATGATATACTGGCAGATGTTGAACTGCTCCGTTTGGCTTTCCCGCGTAGGGTGTTTACGCTTTCGCAAATAAAATACGTCGAAGACCGTGTGCAATGGTTGTACGATAATCGCCATCTTGTTGGTGGTCTCGAATGGGTGGAAGAACCTCCGGTATTGCGCTTCTTCGTGGGTAAACTAAAGCCAATTGGCGACTGGGCAGAAAAACTTCAAGCTAAATTCAGGGAAGATTTCGGCGATAGCTTATAAAGAATTACTTGATTATTGTATTTCAGAAGAGTGGTTAATATGGCCACTCTTTTTTATAATCCCCTTACTAACCTGACAATTTGATTTAAAAATGTAAAAACATTTATTTTTCCTATATTGTTACTTCGAATATGAGGAAAAATAAACTAACAATATGCAAATAAAAATACGTAAAGCAACACTTGCCGATAGAGATACAATTGCCAGTTTTCAGGTTGATATGGCTTGGGAAACCGAACATTACAAGCTTAATTTCGATACCGTAAAGCTAGGGGTTGGAAATGCTTTGAACGATAAAAACCTTGGAGAATACTATGTTGCTGAAGTTAACCATACGGTCATAGGTTCATTATTCACAACATACGAATGGAGCGATTGGAGAAACGGAACTGTAGTTTGGATCCAATCGGTTTTTGTTTCGCCCGATTTTCGTAAGCGCGGTGTTTATGCACTGTTATACGGCCATGTGAAAAATATAGTAGGAAACGATGCTTCGCTATGTGGTATTAGGTTGTATGTTGATAAAACGAACGAAGCTGCCCAGCAGGTTTATTCTCGCCTTGGAATGGATGGCGACCACTACCGTGTTTTCGAATGGATGAAGCAGTAATAGCCACTTTTATTTTGAGAAGAGCTTATAAATGACATATTATTTTTCACAATTATTAGACAATTTGGTATGAGAGCAATAATGGTAATAATTCTTTTGGGCATTATGAATACATTAAATACAAGCATAGCTTCCGAAAGCAAAACGAACATCTTAGTATATTCAAATACCAATGGCTTTAGGCACGATTGCATTCCTGTTGCCATTGAAACACTCAATGAGCTGGCTGAAACAGGAAACTGGAACATTCACTCAACAGAAGATTCGCTTTTCTTCACAGCCGAAAATCTAGAAAGTATCGATGTGATAGTGTTTCTGCAAACTTCGGGTAATATACTTAACCCTGAACAGCAAATACTGGTCGAAAAATTTGTGAACGAAGGGAAAGGTCTGGTTACCATCCATAGCGGTACTGTGACCGAATACGATTGGGAGTGGTACGAACGTGCCATAGGAGCCTATTTTACCGGTCATCCGCCGGTGCAAAAAGGGAAACTGATTATCGAAGATCGCTCGCATCCTGCTACTTCGTTTTTTCCATCAGGTACTTGGGTAATTGAAGACGAATGGTATAGTTTCGACCGTAATCCGCGCGATAGTGTGCACGTGCTTATTTCTATCGACGAATCGTCGTACGATGTCGACGACAATAAATGGTTCGAAGGAGTTGAACAGCGCATGGGCGATCATCCTTTGGTTTGGTACCGATACATGGGTAAAGGGCGAGTGTTTCAAACGGCACTTGGGCATCCTGCCGAACTTTATGCCGACACTCTTTTTCGAAAACATATTGCGGGTGCTATTCTGTGGAGTGCTTCCAGTAAATAATCATCTATTCCATAATTAATTAACAATTGTAATTAATAAGGCTGTTTTTATACTAACCTGTTAAACCTTTTACTTTTTGATGCATCTAAACAGCATCATAAACATTAAAGTAATTGAATAGGAAAATAATTTTTTTAAAGCAGCTAAAGTGAATATTTCAATTCAGAATCTTACAAAGATCTACAACAACGGACACCACGCACTAAAATCAATTAATATTGAAATTGAAAACGGTATGTTTGGTTTGCTTGGTGCAAACGGAGCAGGAAAATCAACACTAATGCGTATTTTGGTTTCTCTAATGAAGCCATCGAGCGGTAAGGTGCTGGTTAACGGAATGGATTTAATGAAAAACCGTCAGTCGATACGTGCATTGACAGGTTATTTGCCGCAAGACTTTAGTGCTTTCCCTAAACTTAAAACCTGGGAGTTTCTCGATTATTCGGCAAGGCTTGGCGGGCTTAAAAGTAAGCAAGCAAGGCTCAGCGCAATTGACGAAATGCTTGAGGAAGTTGGCCTTTACGAAGTGCGCGAGCGTTATGCCAATAAACTTTCGGGTGGTATGAAACGCAGGCTCGGAATTGCACAAGCCCTGATAGGTGAGCCCAAAATTATTATTGTAGACGAGCCCACCACCGGTCTCGACCCCGATGAGCGCATTCGTTTTCGGAATTTACTGAGCAAAATTAGCGGACGCGATGTAATCATTATTCTCAGCACTCACATTGTGGGTGATATTTCCAGTTCGTGTCATCACATGGCCCTGCTTAAAAACGGAAATGTGGTTTACAATGGTTCGCCGCACGATTTGGTGGGGCAGGCCAAAGGAAAAGTCTGGCGCATTGAAGCTTCGCATGAACAGTTCGACGAGGTAAATGTGAACTTTAACGTAATATCAACCATCCCCTCGACAAAGGGCTGGGAAATTGATGTTGTTGCCGATACCGTGAACGGATATACAGCTAATCTCATTGACCCCAACCTTGAGCATGCTTATGTTTATTATATGGAACACAAACAAGAACAACCCGAGATTATTTAATATTGATAATTATGAGCCTGTTTTTCAATATACAAACCATTGCAAAATACGAACGACGCATTCTGCTGCGGAGCTGGTTTTTTCGGATTTTTGCAATTCTGTCTCTGTTTATTATTGGTATGTATGGAGCCTTGATGGTTTTTAATTATAATCCCTTTACATGGATGTTCCGGAGTTTGCCGTCAGCACTTCCTTATTCCAACTTCTATTTTCTCAATATTTTTCAATCGATTATTGCCGTTTTTCTGGCTACCGATTTCATGAAGCGCGATAAAAAACTCAACACTTCCGAAGTGCTTTTTATTCGGCCCATGTCGAATTTCGAATACATTGCAGGGAAAACATGGGGGCTTTTATCTGTTTTTGTCATTCTCAATCTTTTGGTGATGATACTCTCTGTGGTGTTTATGTTGATATCCGAACAGCTTGTAATGAGTATACTGCCGGTTGTTTACTATTTCTTTTTAATCAGTATTCCATCGCTTGTTTTCATCGTGGGTTTATCGTTTGTGCTCATGAGCATTATTCGTAATCAGCCGGTAACATTTATCATTCTTTTGGGCTACATCGCTTTGGTGTTGTTTTATCTAGGCGATAAAAGTGCCTATATTTTCGATTATATGGTATATGAAATGCCCATGTCATATTCCGAAGTAATTGGTTTTTCTGATTTAAAACACCAAATCATTCATCGCTTAAGTTATTTATTTGCAGGACTGGCATTCCTTTTCTTTTCGGTGTGGCGCTTAAACCGTTTGCCCGGTAAAAACTCTATGCGTATAGTACCGGCTTTTGTATCGGTTTTGCTTTTGCTTGTCGCTATGCACGGGTTTAATACATTGTATAGCCATAGCAGCAATAAGCAAAACCAACGCGATGCCATGGTAGCCTTAAGTGCCCGCTATTTCAATTATCCTTCGCCCGAAATGTTGCATGCATCCATCGAGGCAACGCACGGAGAGGTGTTTAGTGTGAAGTCGGAACTGACTTTACTCAATAGTACCGGTGTGCCCATTGATACATTAATTCTCAGCTTAAACCCCGGTTTTAAAGTTCAGAAAATTGAAATGAACCAGGCTGAAGTCTCTTTTACTCAAGAAAAACAAATCATAATAATGGTTTTGCCCGAAAGCATGAATACAGACCAAAAAGCAGTAGTTGCTGTTTCTTACCAAGGGATACCGGATTTTAGTGTATGTTACCTCGACCACGATTTTGAAACCTTTGAGAGCTTTCAGCGGGCCATGACCCTACGCATAGAAAATCAATACGGATTTTATTCATCCGACTATGTGTTACTTACACCCGAAAGCATTTGGTACCCGGTGTCCGGTATTTCTTACGATCCCTCACGTCCGGCTATTTTTAACCGTCATTTTACCGAATTTGATCTTACAGTCAAAACCGGTAACGGAATGCTTCCCATATCGCAGGGCAAACGCAGCACAAGCGACAGCCTTGCTTATCACTTCAGTATTCGCGACCCGCTGCCGCAACTAACTCTGGTCATAGGTCAATATGCCGAGCATGTTCTGGATATCGAGGGTATCGAAATTAAGCTGAACCATTTCGAAGGCCACGATTTTTTCTCAGAGCACTTGAACGAACTGGGCGATACCTTGGTGGATTTGGTCATCAATTTTATCGACGATTTTGAGCGACCGTTAAACATGTTTTATCCTTACCCCGATTTTTCGCTGGTCGAAGTTCCGGTACAATTTGCATCGCTTCCCCGCTCGTGGACTTCAACCCTTGAGCAAAGTCAGCCACAAATGGTTCTTTATCCCGAATGGGGATTTAATCAGGGACAAGCCGATTTTTATTCATCTTTACGCAGAACAAAACGGCAAAGTGAAAGGAACAATGAAGAACTTAGCGAACGTGAACTGCAGGCACGGGTTTTTTCCGGTTTTATGAATTCCGTTTTTGGTTCCGAAGAAACCGGGATGCGTTTTGGCCAGGGAGGTACTCAAGGGGCTAATCCTTTCAACATATTTCCCAATTATTTTTATTATGTGAATTATATTACCTCCGATGAATGCCCGGTTTTAAACTATGCTTTCGAGAGTTATTTGAAAAGAGGCTCCGACAGCCCCCGCCAGATGTTTATGGGCGGAATGTCGGGAATTGGTGACAATGAACGTGCAAATTTGATGTTGCGCGACAAAAGCCTAAAACAAATCATTGCCGAAGAAACCGACAAGCAGGCTGTGAACCGAGTACTTCAGGCAAAGGGTTCGTATTTACTTAGCTGGATGGAAAGGCAAATTGACGACCCGGACTTTGAATCGTACTTGCTTAATTATTTGTATGATAATAGTTACCGTACAATCAGTTATGAACAATTGATTTCAGATTTATCCAACGAATTTAGTGTTGAAATGGGAGCGTTTCTTAACGACTGGTATACAAGCAGCAGTTTGCCGGCTTTTGAGCTGAGCGAGGTTTCTGTAACAGAAACAGTTGATCAGTCGCAGACTGTATATGTGGTACAGGTTTCGGTAACTAATCACAGCAATACCGATGGAATGGTGCGCTTTACTTTTCAGTTGGGTAGCGGCGGACGGGGCGGCGGCGGATTTATGGGCGGCGGCTTTGGAGCAACTCAAGAGCCTGAAGAACGTATTTTTCTTATTGACGCCAATCAAACGGCCAACATACAAATGGTTTTGTTCGATTCTCCACGCTCCATGATATTCAACACACTGCTTTCACAAAATATACCTTCGAGTATTTTGCAATTCGGACTTAGAACTCAGCGCAACGATAACTTGCTTGCAGAAGAGTTCATTCATAAAACAGAACGCGTACAACAGATAAAAAATCATGGAGAGTATATTGTTGATAATACCGACGAAGG
>SKHV01000228.1 GCA_007116765.1 Prolixibacteraceae bacterium
ATGCCCTTCCGTAGGCTGTTTGCCATTCAATAGCACCTTGCATATTTACGCAAAACAAATAGTCGAGCGTATCGACCATTCCTGTGATGTATATTTTTTCGTCGATAATAACAGGCGATGATCACCCGCGTCCAATATCGTCGATGGTCAACAGCAATTCCGGCCCTTCTTCCGGCCATTCTTTCAATAATCCGCTTTCTTCAAAAATACCATCACGGTTAATTCCCCGCCATTGTGATATTTGAGCTGTTAAAAGCAAAGGCATAACAATGCCCAAAACTGTTAATATTTTCGACATAATATAAAGCATTAAATATTAGCTGTTTATTTAATTTTATAAGCAATTAGCGCATCGCCATGGCGCAGGTATAAGTTTCCGTTATGAATTACGGGGTGCGCCCAGTGCTGAGCTGTGCCATGGGTAACTCGGGTTTCGCTTATTTGTCTGTATTCATCAGGTGTTGGTTCAACAAGTACCAGTTCTCCACGGTCGGTATAAAGGTACAAAAGCCCATCGGCCGAAATAACTACGCCATTCGCAGGATTCCTGACACTCCAAACCGTCTCGCCACTTTCAGCATTTACTGCCATCCAACCGCGGTTTTTATCGCCCGATGCATACAGGTAGCCGTCGAGGTAAACCACACCGCCCATGCGGTTATCGAAGTCGGAATTGAACCATTTTTTAGTTACAGAACTGCCATCGGGAGCCAGATTTAGTGCTACGGTTCCGTGTCCGTATCCGCTGGTGCAATAAAGCACGCCATCGCGGTAAACAGGAGTATTGGCATGTACGCTCCATTGGTTGGGTTGATGGTAATTCCAAAGCGTTTCTCCGGTTTCGGTATCAACACCGATAATATGGCTGGCCATCATTGTAACCAGCAATTTACGTGAGCCAAGGTCTAACAATAAAGGAGTGCAGTATGCCGAAGCATCGCCTACGCCGGGGCTTGCCCAAATTTGTTCGCCTGTTTTGCGGTTCAAGGCAACCACGTTTTGTTTTTTTCCACCGGGCGAGCAGAATATTTTTTCGCCATCGACAACCAATGTTTCGGTTACGCCCCATTGAATATTTTCGCCATCGGTTTCGGTAAGCATGTCACGTCTCCAGCGCAGTTCGCCGGTCATGGCCTCAAAGGCAGATATTACTCCGTAGCCACTGTAAATGTACAGCCAGTCGCCCACAATTACGGTCGATGAGCGAGAGCCGTTAAAGCTGTCGTGGTACTCGGCACCGTAGGGATAGCGTTTCACTTCATTCCCATCCATATCGAAAATGAAAATGTAGCCAACATTATCAATCATGGTAGCCAAAAAAATATGCTCGTGTGCAAAAACCGGCGAGGAGTGCCCTTCGCCAAGTCCTTCAAAAACCCAAAGAATTTCGGGGCCATCGGCAGGCCAGCTTTTTAACAAACCCGTGTCGGGATAAATACCATCGGTTCCGTTGCGCCAAACGGTTGGTTCTTGTGCAGTTATTCCGAGTAGTAAAAAAGAGAGGATAAATGTTGTAAAAAGAATGCGTTTCATAAATTTTTATCTTATTTAATTTAACTTCATAATATCAATGACAAAATTTTGATAAAAATAACAAAGAATTGTACTATAAAAGAAAGCAACATGTTTTTTTAACAAGTTTATAACAAGCTATAAATCAATATATAAAGACTTGTTTGTCTTTTATTGGCAGGCAGTGTGACTTTCTTGACCCTAGTTGCAGGTTTTACACCCAAAATACATAAAAATCGGTTAGTAGCCTTCTGAATTATTAACAATTACAACTTTTCGATTTTTGAACGCTCACATTATGAGCATGATGGTGTTTTGTGCTTTTGCAGATTTCAATTATGCACCAACCCGATATATTGACAAACAGCAAGTTAAAGTATAATTTGCACACATGTTTGTTAAGCCATTGGTAAAATATAAAAAAAGCACAAAACACCGGTATAATAATTTACAGGTTGTGTGAAAACTTTCGGCTTAATGATAGTATAAGGCACCGGTTCATTGTTGGCTTAGGCAAACTGGACGACTTACCCACAGATGGACAAAAGAAGCTTTTAGGCAAAAGGGTCGAAGAACTTTTAAAGGGACAGGGCAACAGCCTCTTCTATGTTGTAATCCAAATTCCATGAGCATTATTTTGAAAAAAAATATTTTCCTATGTTTTTGTATTTTAGAACATTTTCTTTCTTGTAAAGAGGAAGAGGAAACAGGCTATGCCAGGGGCAACCTGCGAGCAATACTCTTTACGGATACACTGTAAAAAAGGGAGGTTTCATGCCTCCTTTTTCCTTTATTCAGGAATCCTTGCATGGCTAAGAAAGCCCATTTTTCGTTTTCTTTTACTGTCATATAATCTATAAGTCCTACAAAACAACCTTCTATCATTAGACTAAGCTACATTTCCCTGATTAAGCTTCGATGGGTAAAGTGCCGCATTCTCGTTAAGCAGATAAGCTGCAAGTGGCAGTTAGCTGTCACTTTGATTTATTCATTGTATTTGACAACTCCTGGTTCATGTTCTGTTTCCTGACTTTTACAATGCGCCACCCTATAAATTTTAAAAAATTTTCATCGAAAAAATGTGCGATGGATTTGTGTCTTTGGGTCAGGAGCATTGTTTTGGTCATTGTATTTCCGCTTTTTGGTAGTTTTATTTTTATAGTTGTAATTGTTTTTGCTATTTCAAGAATCTTGTCTGCACTCATGTTTATCCTGCTAATTTTCAATATCCTTTCAAGTTCTTTATAAACTTTGTATGTCACAAAACAGATACAAACATGTGCCTCGATCCTTTTGGGGGTAAAATGAAACATAGGCCTCATTTCTAGAGTGCCTTTTATGATCCTAAACGCACGTTCAATCGACCACAATAAGCCTTGTCGGGCCTTTCCGTATTTCGTAAAATTCTCCGTACTGCTTGTCCAAGGACAAGGCCCATGCTTTGATGTCATTGCTTTCGTTTTTTATCCTTGCACCGATAATGTATTTGTAATTGCCCGATTCGAGCAAAGCAATGTTGCGCTGGTTCATCAGCCATGAATCGGTCACGACGATAAAATCGTCCAAATTAAAACGCTGGACAAAGTCATCGACCACAGGGATCATTGTACGACCTTCGTATTGCGAGCCATTGAAAACAGAATAGGAAAGCGGTATATAGCTGCGCATCTTCGTCAAAGTGCGATTTAAGTTACTCGACAGTTGATGATTTGCTCATTGGCTGGCTTAGGCATGCAATGACCAGCTGACGGAAAATTACATCTTCGATCTTATCGAATCCCGTCAGTTTGAAAACATTGTTCAGTATCAATTGGGCACCATTTTTTTATTGGTTTTCATAACCAAAAAAACACTTTACTTCATTAGCCTTACGTGGTAAATGCCACCGGCAATTGAGCCCGGATGTGCTTTAAAAGTTAGTGTGAGCACATCTGTTTCGTTTTCTTCGACCCATGCGGTGGGTATCTCGTATTCTACATCCACAAAGTCGTCGCCCATGAAACCATTCAGGTTAACCGCTGCTAAATGCTGACCGTTAATAAGCACATCGAATTCGCGTCCGGCGTCGAGCCCGAAATAGGTTATTACCAGTGTTTTGGCTTCTTTGTCCGGGTCGCTCAAATCGTATGAGAACCAATCGTGCGCATGTCGCCAGTGGCGGTTGTTGTGTATGCCTGTTTCGGTGTTTCCACCCCTGAAATTATGCTCGGTTTCGGGTTGCTGTTGCCCGGTCTCCACCTGGTCGATGGTTTTGGCTTCGAGCTCAAGCATTGCCTGTTCCATTTCCTGAGTTTGTTTTCGTATTTCTTCTATCTCGTCAGGCGCAACCGTTCGCCAGTAAAGCATATAACGGGCATCGTGTAAACGATAAAATGGTATCAGCTCTGTTACTTCGCCTTTGGGGTCGTAAATGAGTTCCGACGCATCGAAAGTCAAAGGTTTACCCAAAACTGGCTTAACCTTACCTTTCCAGCTTTCATCATCGATAACCAGCATGGGTGCTTCTTCGCGCGGGTAAAGCAGGCCATGGGCTACGTGCCCCATGCGGCTGCCATCGGCTACCAAACCGGGCATATCATTGGTACCTGTAATTGCTGAAAGCACAAGGGGACCGTAATTCACAGCCATGTAGGGCGAACCGTCGGGCATGTGATCGCCGTAAATGCTCATGGGCAGAACTACTTCAACTTTATCGCCATCGGTCCATTTGCGATTGATTGACAAGTATCGGCCGGGCTGACTTGTTACACTTACTTTGCGCCCGTTTACCCTTACTTCCAAACGGCCTTTTGCCCACTCAGGATGTCGTATATTTATGGCGAACTCTTCATTATTATCGCCATTTATGGTAAGTGTTGTTTTGTCACTTTCGGGGAAATGAGTTTCTTGTTTAACTTCCAGACCCTTTTCTTCCCAGCTAAGCACCGAGGGAATAAACAGGTTCACGAAAAGATTTCCCTTATCGTAGGCATAAATGAGTTCGCCATATTTCACATGGTTTTCGATACCCGAACCCACGCAGCACCAGAAGGTTTCTCCGGGGTTTGAATACACCCTGTAATGCTGTGGGCGCATGGGGGTAAAATATACCAATCCGCCGTGTTTAGGATGAATTGAACCCAGTATGTGGTTGTACATTGCACGCTCGTAGTAATCGATGTATTTAGTGTTTCCCTGACTTTGGTAGAGCAACATCGATAGTTTCATCATGTTATAGGTATTGCAGGTTTCGGGTCCCTGGCGCGATTCGACCATGGACGAAAAATCATCGACGGGGTGAAAATGCTCGTAAGTTGAATTACCGCCAATGCTAATTGAACGTTCGTTTACCACATTGTCCCAGAAATATTCCGAGGCAGTTTCCCATACCCGGTCGTTATCCATCTGAGCTACGCGCATGTAGCCAATTACCTTAGGGATTTGTGTGTTGGCATGTTTGCCGGTTAAATTATCTTCTTTGGCAAGCAGCGGGTCAAGTATAAGCCTGTGTGAGAACCTGCGTGCCAGCTTGAGGTACTTTTCATCGCCGGTAAGGTGGTACACATCGGCAAAAACCTCGTTCATGCCACCGTGTTCCGAAACGAGCATGGCTTGTATTTGTTCGTCGCTAAGGTTTTTCACCAGTTCGATGTTCCAGTCGGTAAGCTGAATGAGCATATCCAAAGCCTGTTGGCTGCCTGCAAAAACATAGGCATCTCGGAGGCCAGCAAACAGTTTATGGATGTTGTACCAGGGCACCCATTTACCGTTGAGCGTGAAATTATTTGCACGGATATCTCCTACAGCAATTTCTTCCCACATTTCGGCACCACCCGGGATACCCCCGACGTAACCATTGCCATGGGCTTTTTGGCAACGTTCAAGTTCGTCGAGCATGTATTGCAACCTAGTGCGTGCTTCTTCGTTGCCTGTTGAAGCAACAATTAATGCGAATGATGTAAGGAAGTGACCGCCGGTATGCCCGTCGAGGCCACTGTTTTCCCAGTTTCCGTAACGGGGTGCTTTGGGTTCAAGGCCTGCATCGATTAAAAACGGTGCCAGCAAGCGATCCAAATCGTGCGCCATTACGTAGGCCACGTTCAAATCGGAAGCGTGAGAAAAAGGGCTGTCGAGCAAGCGTACATTTTCCAGCTTAAAAAATTCGGCCTGCGATATTTCAATGCTCTCGGCTTTGGGCTGACATGCCATCAATACCGCTATCATTCCAAGGTAAAAAAACCAAACAAACTTCTTCATAATCAATTATTTTATAGTATATGTCTTCAATTATCGTTACTTTACTGGTTGCTTTTTATAATTTTTTGGGTAAAGTTTCCGTTTTTGCTTTTTACCTCAATGATGTACATGCCCGGAGTTAATCGTTGTCCTGCATTGTTGCGCATGCTTTCGACCAAACCAGTTTCTACCTGATTGCCGGTAACATCGAAGATGGTATAAATTCCCCGCTCCCCATTTAAATCGATGGTGAGAGCTGAGCTGAATGGATTCGGATATATTTGAGGTTGACGCAGTGATAATTTATTTACACTCACGGCAGGATCGGCCTCGCGCACAAAACGAATATGCCTCATATTGTAGGCATTGGGTGAAGCTCGTACGTTCAGGTACACATCGCGTTGTCCGTAAGCGGCCTCAATTTCTTTGGTAAAGACCTTCCATTGATTATCGCCTCCGGTATTCTGAATTAAGAATGATGCAATCATTTCTCCTTCTTCACCTAAGCCATCGAGCCAAACTTCCATAATTCCTCCCAGCTGCGATGATACCGTAATTTCAATTTC
>SKHV01000452.1 GCA_007116765.1 Prolixibacteraceae bacterium
GCGTTTGATGGAAAAACTATAATCGAAAGAAAAATCATTCATTTCTGATTTTCCGTATCGGTTAATAAATATACTTTCTGTATCTTTTTGAAAAAAGAAGGGGTTTTCTTGCTGGCACTAATTAATTCGCTCATATCAATTCTTTTTATTTAAACCTACAATTTAGCTTTTATACTATTGCCTATCAAGTTTTACGTCTAACTTTTCTGTATTTTTTCCGCCACAGCAAATAACCGCTTATCACCACAACAACACTCCCCAAACTCACCAGCGGAACAATAAGTATGTAAAAATCGCCCAGAAGAAAACCGCACAACCTGCCGGTGTGCATTTCAAGTGAAAAATTCCACAGCGAAATAGCCGATGTACGAATCATAGCTTTGGGCATGTCATGCGGAGGGGTATCGTGCCATAAAGGAATTGCCCCCTTGTCGTAATCAATCATAAACTGCTGCCCCTGCCGGTTGGTTAACATACCGGTTACCTTAAAAGCACCCACCGGCCTGCCCGATGGATTACCAACATAAGTAATTGGTCATTGGGTCATTGAGTAAAGATTGAGGACAGCTTTACCTTGTTTGATTTTTTTTGCCAACGATTGTATGGTTTCAGTCTTTGCAATTTGCAGGTAGCCATCCCTGATTTTTGCATACTGCTCATGCAGTGGACAAGGATGCTCGTGACTGCACTCCGACAAACCAAAACCGCAACGCGTAAACACCGAATCGCCCTCCATGATGAGTATTACTTTGTAAAGACTCAGGTCACCGGCTTTATCGGTAAAGAAAAAACCGCCACCCCGTCCTTTCATTGTTACTCACAACAGCTGTTTTTATGTTTGATGGCACAAAACTACAAAAAAACCATCAAAGGACAAAAAGGTCTTTTTATAGGGTGCGTGAATTTTAAGTGAAAAAAATAATCCAACTATCTATTAATTTATCTCATGTGTTTCGTAAAGTATTTGAGTCCAAATTCTCCGGACAAACTATTCGTCAGTGTTTTATAGATTATTAAATTTTTTGCAAATAAATTCTCAAGCATCTACATGTCGTATGAGCAATACAAACCTGGCAACGTAATTTATTGAGGCAATTCAAGTATTCAATAAATATATTGAATACTTGAATCATTTTTCTATATTTGTCTTTTCAATCAACTATTGATGTATGGAAGGACGTGAATTTAAAGATGCCATGTACGAAGGACTGGCTAAAATGCTAAAAGCCTTATCGAATTCTGCACGGCTCGAAATTATTGAGATGCTTTCGCAGGGCGAAAAGAGCGTGGAAGGCATTGTTCAAAGTACCAACCTTAGCGTGGCCAATGCGTCGCAGCACTTGCAGGTATTGAAAAACAACAATATTATAAAATCGCGCAAAGAAAAACAATATGTTTTTTACTCACTGGTAAACGATGATTTTCTGGCACTTTATCAGCACATTATTAAATATGCGGTGGGCGAAATTGCCGAATTGGAAAAAATTATGAACCGTCAGCGCGAAGACAACAAAGCACTGAACGCAGTGAGTCTCGATGAATTGGACACTATGATTGGTGATGACCATGTGCTGCTGCTGGATGTGCGTCCAAAAACTGAATTTGAATTCGGGCACATCACCGGGGCAGTTTCCATCCCCATGAACGAGTTGATGGCTCACCTCAAGGATTTTTCAAAAGACAAAGAAATCATTGCTTATTGTCGTGGGCCCTTTTGTGTACTTGCCGACGAAGCCGTGAAAATGCTTAGCGAAAAAGGCTACAAGGTAAGAAGGCTGAATGAAGGTTATCCGGAGTGGAAAGTGAAACAATTGGAAATAAATAAGTGATATGAGCAAGCCTATTTACCTTGATTATAACGCAACAACCCCAATAGCCCCGGAGGTTGTAGCCGAAATGCAGCCCTGGTTCGATACAAATTTTGGCAACTCTTCAAGTGCTTATGCCTTTGGCCGAACCAGCAAGGAAGCCATTTATAAAGCACGTAAACAGGTCGCGAGTCTAATCAATGCCGCGCCCGAAGAAATAGTATTTACCAGTTGTGCCACCGAATCGAATAACCTGGCCATTCACGGTTTCATCCTTGCCAATAAAGATAAAGGAAAGCACATCATTACCTCGGCTGTTGAACACCCTGCCGTAATTGAGGTGTGCAAATACCTGACTACCCTGGGTTATGAAATTACCTACCTTCCGGTTGATGCTTTTGGCAGGGTTAATCCGGTTGATGTTGAAAAGGCCATTCGACACGACACAGCACTCATTACCATTATGCACGCAAATAATGAAGTAGGAACCATTCAACCCATTAGCGAAATAGCCACCATTGCAAAGAAAAATCAGGTTGCTTTTCATACCGATGCAGCACAATCGCTGGCTAAAATCGAAGTGGATGTACAGCAACTTGGTGTTGATTTGCTCACCATTGCCGGGCACAAATTGTATGCGCCCAAAGGCATTGGCGCCTTGTATATCCGTCAGGGGGTTAAAATTGAAAATTTAATACACGGTGCAAGTCAGGAAAAGGGAATACGTCCGGGAACCGAAAATGTGCCTTTCATTGTTGGACTTGGGAAAGCGTGTGAGCTGGCACAGCAACACCTTTCAACCAACAGCAAACACCTTTCAAGCCTCCGGGATCAACTCCTTCGTGGCTTGCAGGAAAAATTGGGAACGACTGTAAAATTCAACGCCGACCTGACCAATTGTTTGCCCAACACCCTAAGTGTGGCTTTTGAAAAAGTTGAGGCACATACCCTGGCTTCAATCATTGAGAAAGAAGTGTCTATCTCCACAGGTTCGGCTTGCCATGCCAATTCTGTTGAAATATCATCGGTGTTGAAAGCCATGAACATTAACAGGTTAACAGCCGCAAGCACGGTTCGTATCTCGGTGGGGAAACCAACTACTGAGGAGGAAATTGATCGGGTAATTGCAATCATTACAAATGCAGTAAGCCAATTAAAGAAGTAAAATACATTAACATTCATAAATACAAAGAAATGGAAAAAGTATTGATCATTTTCAATCGTGAACCGTACGATGAAACCGACGTAACATGGAACGGTTTACGTTTAGCGGATACTTTAAAGAAAAAAGGACATGAAGTTCGGATTTTCCTGATGAACGATTCTGTTGATTTGGCACGCGATGTTTGCAAGCCACCGCTTGGTTACGATCAGGATTTGTCGCAAATGCTCAGAGACCTGATTGCACAAGGTGTGCCTGTAGAAGTTTGCGGAACCTGTATGGCCCGTTGTGGCATTTACAAAAACCATCCCTACTTCGAAGGATCCAACAAATCGACCATGGGCTTTTTGGCCGATTGGGTGGTGGATAGCGACAAAGTACTAACATTCTAACTATGGAATACAATGTTTTCGATTCACGGGTAGCTGAGTATGAATCCTGGTTTGTTGAATTGAAAGCATTAAAAGATGACAAGGGTGATTTTGTGGCAATACAAGCAAAAAAATTATTAGAAATTAAGAATTGTGACTTGAGGCAAAATGAAATAATTTCTATTTAAAATCCAATGTTGTCAGGTTGAGTAAAGATTATTTGTAAAGATTTTCCATGGAATCTCCACTTCGCTCCGGCTTCGCTGCGCTCGCAATGACTTGAATATGTGACCAACCCCTCCCTCATTTAAATGCCTTGAAACCCCCGTCATTGCGATCCCGATGAGGAACGATATCGGGAGAAGCAACCTAAAATTTTTACCGGACAATAATGTTTTAAATCTTCAAATAATTTGCAAGTTAGTGTATATTAACTAACTTTGTCGCAAATTAAATATTAAAAGTATGCAAACAGCACGGCAAATCGAAATAGTTGAGACAGCACTACACCTGATAAACGAAAATGGAATTCAGGGGCTTACAATAAAAAACCTGTCGAAGAAAATCGGGATTAGCGAACCGGCAATTTATCGCCATTACGAAAATAAGATAGAGATTTTGGTGGCTGTACTCGATTCGTTTGGGACTTTGCTGGCCGGCATTAAGGCCAACGTGGAAAAGCACGAAGGAAGCCTTGAAAAAATCGAAGCCATGTTTACGGCATTTTTTCAAGCATTTAAAGAGAATCCGTCGTTGGTAGCCGTAATTTTTTCGGAAGAACTTTTCCGTAATGAGCAGCAATTATCACAAAAAACTTCTGAAATAATTAACCGTAACATCGAATTTCTTAAAGGTGTAATCGAAAAGGGTTCACAATCGGGTGAAATCAGGAGCGATATTCCGGCTGAGCATTTGGCAATAATGGTAATGGGCACCTTGCGCCTGTTTGTGAAAAAATGGCAGCTGTCAGGTTTCGATTTTGCGCTTGATTCTGAAGGGAAAAAATTGATACAGTCGATCATCATACTTATTTCTAAATAAATTAAAATCATAAAATATGGACATTAAAAAAGTAGCTGAACAGGCAATTGTTGATACACCACACAAAGTTGATGTTCGAAGATTGTACGACAAAGAGAGTGCGCAGGTTATGCACATGACACTACAACCGGGTGAAACGCTCAAGCCGCACATTACCCCGGTTGACGTTTTCTTTTATATACTTGAAGGAACACCCGATGTGCGTGTAGGCGACGAAACCATCACGGTTGAAACCGATAGTTTGGTTGACAGTCCGAAAGGAATAGTTCACTGCCTGTCGAACAACTCGCAAAGCATTGCCCATATTTTGGTGGTAAAAGCACCTCGCCCAACCATGCAGACAAAAGTGTTGTAATATGTTGATACACGAAGTTACCCAACAAATGATTGATTATTTCAATGGCGATGTGCCTCGTGTTAATCATGCCTTAAAAGTATTGGGCTTTGCTTCGGCCATTGCCGGTATTGAATAACTGGACAGCCGGCAACTTGAAATTGTCGAAATTGCTGCCATTTTGCATGATATCGGTATTGTGAATGCCGAAAAAAAGTATCATTCAACGGCCGGAAATTATCAGGAAATTGAGGGGCCGCCCGTAGCACGCGAAATGCTCAAAAAGCATAAACTGACTGACGAATCGCTTGAGCGTATCTGCTATTTGATTGGCCATCACCATAGCTATCCAAAAATTGATGGCATTGATTTTCAGATACTGGTTGAAGCCGATTTTCTGGTCAATATTTTTGAAGACGATATGAGTGCCGGAGCAATCGCAAGTGTGCGCGATAAGTATTTTAAAACCAAGGCAGGTAAGGCCATTTTCGACAGACTTTATCGGGCTTAAATCATATTTTAAAAGCTGAATGCTTTTCAAAAAGTTTGGCTTTTATAATTTGCATCGCAAGTTAGTTAATATTAACAAACTTTTTAATTACTCATTTAAAAAAAATTAAAATTGTGAAACGAGCATGTTCGTTACAAACACAAACACGGATGATTATTCACATGCGAGTTCCATCCGACCTTAAAAAACAAATTATATTCGGATGAAACATCTAAAAATGTATGCAGCGCTTACCATTGTAATTACGCTGGTTATTACGGCTTTTTTTCTAAAAGAAATAAGGCACAATGCACGCATGGAAACCGACCTCGACGAGTACATGCCCAAAACACATCCTGCATTTGTTTATAGCGACCAAGCTGCAGAATGGTTCAATATTAAAGACGGGATACTGATTGCCCTCGAGAACAAAGACGGGATATACAACCCGCAGACCTTACAAAAAATCAAGGATATCTCGAAGGCTTTGCAGGATATGCCCGAATTTGAGGATAATGATGTTACTTCGCTTTATACGGCCGATAATATTACCGGGTCGGAATACGGGCTCGAAGTAAATTCGTTTTACAAACGGGTGCCAAATTCGAACGAAAAGCTGGAAGAGTTGCGCGTGAATGTGAGGGGCAACGATATGGCGTACGGCCGTGTTGTTTCGGAGGATGAAACAGTGGCCCTGGTGGTTGCAGGCATGACCGACTCGTTGTTTACCGATTCGTTTTATCAGGATATTCTCAGTTTTTCAAAAGAATATGAGGGCGACGGCGATGTGGTTTACGTGGCCGGTCGTCCTATTGTAGAAGGTACTATGGGTAAATTGGCGCCTAAGGACATGAAAAAAATGGTGCCTTTAGTAATTTTAATTATCACCCTTGTACTCTTTTTCTTATTGCGAAGTACACGGGCTACCATCACTACTCTTTTCACTGTTTTTATCAGTACCATTTGGGCATTTGGTTTAATGGCGGCCTTGGGAGTTCCCATATTTGCCGTATCGACCATGATACCGGTGA
>SKHV01000435.1 GCA_007116765.1 Prolixibacteraceae bacterium
AAAATTATTCATTGACTTATATTAGTGTTTTTTTTCAATCGAAGGCAACCATTTAAATTATGAATACATGAATAAAAACCCGATAGAAATTAATGAACCGACGTCTAAAAAGCCAATCGATCGTCGATTGATCATCACGTTTGGTGTTATTTTAATGTTGAGCCTAGGATCGGTATATGCATGGAGTTTTTTCACAAAACCACTTATGGATACTTATCATTGGAGTACTATGCAAGTGTCTTCAGTGTTCAGTTTGGCTGTTGCAGGCTTAGGTTTTTCTGCACTTTATACAGGGCCGCTTGTTTCTAAATTGGGAAGTCGTTACTTGGTGAGGCGTGCATCGTACTTTTTTGTTTCGGGATATTTAATTGCAGCTCTGGGTTTATATTTGGGTTCCGGAGTTATAGGAAGTATTGAAACGCCCTGGATCAATTGGTTGAGTTTTATTGTTTTAGCATTAGGCTATGGTGTAATTGGAGGTATAGGTTTAGGAACAGGTTATGTAACAGCTGTAACCACTGTAGCCGGTTGGTTTCCTGATAAGAAAGGTTTTTCTACGGGAGTAATAGTAATGGGATTTGGCTTGGGTGCGTTATTTATGAGTAAAGTGTTTGCTCCTATTGCCATGAAAATTACCTCAAACAATATTGCACTTACATTTCTGGTGATTGCAATTGTTTATGCATTTATTATGGCAATTTCATGTAAATATATCTATAGTCCCCATTTAGCCAATAATAACAACAAAATGCCAACTGTTGCTGAGGATTATATACACTCAAATTCAACTAGGGTAAGATTGTGGTTTTTATGTTTTCTTTATAGCTTAGCTGGGTTAGGCATTATAAGTTTAATGTCTCCATTAATGCAGAGTGTTTTGCATACCGATAATCCTTCTCTTAATACTGTAGAACTGGCTGCAGCGGGTGCAACTTTAATCGCTGCAGCTTCCATTGGTAATAGTGTTGGTCGATTATTCTGGGCGTGGCTTTCCGATATTGTTGGTAGAATAACTGCTTTTGTGATACTGTTAACAACTTCAGCATTTGCTTTTATCGTTTTACCTCATATTGCTTCGCCATTGTTGTTTGGGGTGCTAATATCATATACTATAGCATCTTATGGTGGTGCATTTGGAACCATCCCGTCGTTAATCAGCGATTTGTTTGGTCCCAAACGTATGTCGGCGGTTCATGGATTAGTCCTTTCAGGATGGGCTACCGCCGGATTAACAGCTCCAACTTTTTTTGGCTATATGTATGATACCTTTCCTGAATCTGCTGCCGTATTTGTATTCTATATTTGTGCGGGAGCGCTTTTACTCGCTACTGCCATAGTACTTTCGCTTAAAGTATTACATGTGAAGTGCTGCAAGGAAGCCTGAGAACGGTCGGATACTAACCCCTGCACAATAAACCCTAAAAGAATTTTAAAGACCAAGCAAGTCAACAGCTTGGCTCAGTCCGTTTTCTTGGTTGCTAGCCTCAATTGTTAACACGGTTTCTTTTAGCTGCTTTGCTCCATTTTTCATCAGAAAGGGATATTTCACAAATTCAAACATTTCAATATCGTTGTAGTCGTTACCTATGCCTGCGGTGTCGGCTCTTTCAATTTTCAAATAATTGCACAACCACTCTAATCCATGTCCCTTGGAAACGGTATCGGGAAAAATTTCAAGCCAGGTAAATTCAGTATTAACAGGTGAAGTGGTTCTGATAACCCGCACATTTTTACATGCCTTGTATATATTGACCGTAAGCCTGTTTATTAAAACATCGTTGTTGGGAATCACAGCCATAACCTGTCCGGCTTCTCCTGAGAAATTACTCAAATTAAATTCTGTAAAGTCACCACTGTGTCTTTGGAGGTAGCTGTCAAATTCATGGCACTCTCCTGCCCCTTTATGAAACCAAAATAAATTGTTATGCGGAATTGGTTTATAAATAAAGAAATTGAAATTTGATTTCAATAAATGCTTGCATATCTCAAATGTAATTTCATTTTCAAATTTTTCAGAATGTATTAACTGCTTTTCTTTCCAATTATAAATGCCTGCACCCGACGAGAAAATCACAAAATCGAACGGAGAATTTGCATGTAATACATCTCTTACTTTGTGCAAACTTCGTCCTGTAGCAGCAACACGTACTATTCCTTTGCGGCCAAGTCGGCGCAGTGTTTCTGAATCATCTTCCGAAATAGTTTTATCTTCACGCAGCAAAGTTCCGTCTAAATCGGTTGCTAGCAGCTTTATCTTTTCCTTCTCAATATTATTATACATCAAAATCAAGTTTTTTAATCACTTTGTAAAGCTAAATTACTACAATTATTAACATAGTACAAAGCAAACCTTAGTGGCTAAATGTTATTTTTGCATAAGTATAATAAAAAAATGAAAATGAAAGCAGAAATAATTACCATTGGCGACGAAATACTTATCGGACAAATAATTGACACTAACTCGGCATGGATTGCCACGCAGCTCAATGCCATAGGATTAGATGTAGCTCAAATTTCTTCAATATCCGATACTCCCGCGCATTTAACAAGTGCATTGAATGAAGCAAAATCACGTGCCGATATTATTCTAATTACCGGAGGCATTGGCCCCACGAAAGACGACCGCACAAAAAAAGTACTGAGTCAATATTTCAATTCGGAACTAATTATACACGAAGATACACTAAAGTTCATTACACATTTTTTTACTCAACGTGGTTTAAACGTGAACCAGTTAAATCACGATCAGGCATTGGTGCCCGAATGCTGCGAAGTACTCTCAAACGAGCAAGGAACAGCTCCCGGCATGTGGTTCGAGGTCGACAATAAAATATTTGTTTCCATGCCCGGGGTTCCATACGAGAT
The DNA here is from genome assembly GCA_007116765.1 of Prolixibacteraceae bacterium. Taxonomy (GTDB): domain Bacteria; phylum Bacteroidota; class Bacteroidia; order Bacteroidales; family Prolixibacteraceae; genus Roseimarinus. Next base: position 2,866 of record SKHV01000435.1, read on the forward strand.
GAAAGGTATAATGAAAAAACACATATTACCACGGCTAAAAAACAAGAACGGAAACAGCGTAATCTATCACAAAACAGTGCTGACTCAAGGCATTCCCGAATCGATTTTGGCCGAACAATTAAGCTCATGGGAAGATGCACTACCCGAACATATTCACTTAGCTTATCTGCCAAATCCCGGTCAAATTCGCCTTCGGTTTTCAGCTTTTGGCAACAACTATGATACTCTGAAATCAGAAGTTTTCAACGAAATAACCAAATTACAAGAAATAATTCCCGAGGCTATTTTTGGGTACGATAACGATACCTTAGCCGGAGTAACCGGACAGCTTTTGCTCAACAAAAAAGCAAGCATGGCCATTGCCGAAAGTTGCACAGGCGGCTACATTGCTCACCAAATTACTTCAGTGCCCGGAAGCTCTGAATGGTTTAAAGGCAGCGTGGTTACCTATTCAAATCAAAGTAAAATCAGCTTACTGCAAATACCGGCTCAACTAATCGAGAAACATGGTGCAGTGAGCGAACAAGTAGTACTTGAAATGGCAAAAAATGTACGCGAACTTTTTAATGCCGATTACGCAATAGCAACAAGCGGTATTGCCGGACCTACTGGCGAAAGCGAGAATAAACCGGTGGGTACAGTTTGGATAGCTCTTGTTTCGAAAGAAAAAGCCACAGCTCAAAAATTTAATTTCGCAAATAATCGCGAGCGAAATATAATCAGAAGCAGCCAAACTGCGTTAAACTTATTGAGATTAACATTGTTGAAAGAATAAAACTATCATGAAGAAGCTCATAATCATATTTGTATCGATAATCTTTCTTTTATTAGCAACAGCCATCATACTTCCATTTGCATTTAAAGGAAAAATAATGGAAGTAGCGCTGCAAAAAGCAAACGAAACCGTTGATGCCAGAATTGAATACGAAAAATTTAGCCTAACTCTATTACGTTCTTTCCCCGATTTTAACGCCTCGTTTACAAATCTTTCGATTGTAGGAGCGGGCAATTTTGAGGGCGATACTCTTTTTGCAGTTGGCAATTTAAGTGCACGCATCGATATTATGTCGGTATTCAACTCTGAAGCGTTAAAGGTTAAATCAATCCAAATTGAAAATGCTTTACTGCAACTCATTGAAAAAGAAAATAAAAACTACAACTGGACTATTGAAAAACCCGATACACTGAATATTGCATCAACACCCCATGATACCAGAGTTGAAAACAACGAAAATAGCAACATCCGTGAACCCCTAAAGGTTTTACTTGAAAGCATTACGGTTTCCAACTTCGATTTCATATACATTAGTCATCACTCTAACTACAATTTTAGCGTTTTCGATATCGACGGTAGTTTAAACGGCACTATGCTTGGACTTCAAACCCTGCTCGATGTAAAAGCTCAAACCCCTTCACTCAACTATACTTATCACGACATAAAATACATTTCGAATGGAAAAATTGATCTACACACTCAACTTGAAGCCGATTTAGAAAGCTACAATTTCATTTTCAAACAAGGTGCAAGCGAACTAAACGGATTACCCATGATTATCGAAGGTGGTTTTGCTATGCCGGGTGATTCCATGCTTTTCGACATCAATTTCGATGTGTACTCGATGGACATGGAGAGTGCACTTGGCCTTATTCCTGAAGAATTTGCCAAATACCTTGCCGATATAGAAACCGATGGCGATGTTGCTTTTAATGGTCTGATTGAAGGCATATACTACAAAACCGAATACCCAGCTATTGAAATTAATTTCGACATAAGCAAGGGTACAGTAAAATACCCGCAACTCCCCGACGAATTGAAAGTACACAAGCTCAAAGCAAGTATATCAAAACCACAGGGAGAACTCGATCTGCTCAAAGCCGGAATATCACAATTTGACATGCAACTTGCCGACAACCCCTTTTCAATGCATGCACAATTCAGCAATTTATTCAGCGACCCACTGCTCGACATCATGCTCGATGGGATTATTGACCTAAGTTCCCTTTCGCGCGTGATACCTCTCGGGAACACAAAAATGAAAGGGCTCCTCACAGCCGATGCCACAATTAAAGGCAATTATTCGTCACTAAACAAAAACGACTTTGATTCATTTTATTCAGCAGGAAATATTAAGCTAAAAGACTTCTTTATTCAAAACAGCAATATTCCTCAAGGAGTTAACATCAGCAATGCAGCACTGGTATTGAAAAATCAGCACATTCAAATCGAAGGACTTAACGGAACACTCGGACAAAGCGATTTTAGCATAAGCGGAAACCTCGACAATTTTGTGAAGTACATGATGACCGACGAGCTGCTTATAGGAAGCTTCAGACTAGAATCTCGCTTGCTGAATGTCAATGAATTTATGACAGCTTACATACCCGATGCAGACACTTTAGTCAACGAACAATATGTAAGAACTGACACAAGCGCTGTAAACCAGAAGCCTTTAGAGCTGCCCTCAAACCTTCATCTTACATTCAACGCATCGGTTTCGCGATTGCTCTACGACAATATGAATATTACAAATTTCAAGGGCAATTTAGAACTTAAAGAGCAACAGCTAATACTTACCAATTTAAACATGAACCTGCTTGAAGGGAAAATGGGGCTAAGTGGCACAGTGCTTGCAAATGGAAAAAAACAACCTCAGGCAAATCTCAACCTGAATATTGCAAACTTTGATTTACCGGCAGCGCATGCACAACTTTCCATGGTTCAACGCTACCTGCCCTTTGCATCGCAAAGCACCGGAACATTCTCTACTCGCTTAAACTTAAAATCAACAATCGACAAAAACCTGAAAATGCTACTTTCGGGACTCACGGCCAGTGGAACATTCTCATCACGAAACCTAAGCCTGATCGATGCTAGCTTGCTCTCCAACCTGAATCAGGTCATTCAAATAAATAAGTTACGCAACCTCGATATTGATAATTTCACAACAGCTTTTGCCATCGAAAACGGAAATTTAAACATTAGTCCCTTTAGCACAAAAGTGGCCAATCAACCGGTAAAAATTGATGGCACATACAATTTGGGTGGCACAATTAACATGAATGTGGAAACAACAGTCGACAAGGACATCTTATCGCCTCATATTATACAATACATTGAGTACATACCGGGTCACCAGAACATAAAAACAATCGATGTAGGAATAAGCATTAAAGGCGATGCTAAAAAACCTGATATTTCTGTCGATAACGATAAGATAAGACAACAAGTAATAAATCAGGTACGCAACAGTTCTCAACAAGATATTGAAGATGCAGCACGTAAATTGCTCCGCGATTTGTTCAGGTAATCGTGATTTTTCGTAATTAGCTACAAATAAGTAATTCAGTTTTAATATTCAACATTTTATGC
>SKHV01000442.1 GCA_007116765.1 Prolixibacteraceae bacterium
AAAAAATAGTGCATTTATATTTGACAGAATCAAATATGTTTCATATATTTGGGTATTGAAACAAACAAGTAAAGAACCGGCGGCAACGGGTAACAGCGGCTTACAATTATGAAAACGGCTGGCGGTATGGTGTCGGTTTGTAGAGTAATAATTAATAATAACAATTTAAAATTAAAAAAAATGGAAGATTTTAAAATTATCAGAACAAACGAAGATTGGAAAAATGCAATCGAAGAGGGTTACACAACTTTAATAGGTGGTGTAGATTATAACAATTTAGGCGATGGTTATATCGCTTGTACTTGGGGAACTTTAGAAGAAGTTTTTGAAGAAGTTACAGGACATAAATACGATGAACAAGATGGAACTTTTGGTTCAGCAATGCCAATAACAGAAACTTTAGGAAACGAAAATTTATTTGAAAATGACTAAAGAAGAAATAAAACAGCTTTTGAAGATAAATTTTTCAAAATTGAACGAAAGAAGGTAGTGCGTTAATTTGCACTTAACAAACAAATAAAGAACCGGCGGCAACGGGCAACAGCGGCTTACAATTATGAAAACAACAGTATATCAATCAGTAGTCAGTAATTCTAAGAGGTTTTTGAGCAACATCGAAAAACAATTACCAGGTGAAGTTCAAGATTTCTATTTAAGTTCTTTCTCAATGCGCAAAGCAAGCGGATACGGAAGCTATAATTATGTAATGGACGTATCAGTTAATGGCGAAAACATTACTCTTACAAAATTTACGCACGACAGCATGGACTACGATTACTACACCGACCTTGAGTATCAATCGCACAATTTTAACAACTGGGTAAAACGCAGAGTGATATGGATGCTCGAAGATGAAAAAATTAAAGAAGAAATAATCGAAATGACAAAAAATGAAAGCATGGTTATTGTAGAAAAAATAAATAATGGTGAGTACACCATCGAAACCCGCAGCGAATGCGGTTGTTCCATTTCTTGGGGGCTTAATGGCGAAGAATTAATCGCTGATGTATGCACCGATTGTTGCTGGATAGGCTACATATTGGTTGTCGATGGTGAAGATGTAGCCCAGCACGTATATGGCGAATCGTTTGAATGGTTAATTGATATTGACCGCTTCACCGATGGCTTTGAAGATGCCGAAGAAAAAATAATCGATGAAATGAATATTGGAGATTTTACTTTTGATTCTGGCACGGTTCCAGAACATGAAGAAGCAGTAGAAAAATCACTAATTGAATTTCTCGAAGAAAAAGAAAGCGAAGGCTACAATCTGATGCGCGACAATTTAGATGGTTTTGCAAACCAATACACTTGTGTACTTGTTTCTTCAGATTCGATCGATGAAATCGACGAAGATTGGGACGAACTTACTCCAGAAGAATGGGCCTCAGAATTTTTGTACAAAGGCGACGCTGCAACTCAGGCTTATAACTCATTCAAACTAATCTGATGAGCAGCAACCCTACCAAACAGAACCAGCAGCATTGGCCGCTGCTGGTTTTATTATTAAAACTTATTGCCGCCGAAAAAGGCATAAGTCAAGAAGAAATAGCCAACCGAACCGGCTACATGCGCCAAAACATTAACCGTGTTTTTTCGCTTCGATATTCGCCCAGGCTCGATGTTTTTCTAAATATAGCCCGTGCCATTGGGGTCAACTTTTTTGTTGAAGATAAAGAAGGCACTACCGAACTCAACAAACTTTTTGAACAAGCCATGGACCAAATTGGCCGACGTCAAGATAAATTACCTAAAAATTAAATATATGATAACAACCCGTTTAATTGTTAAAAAAGAATTTTTCGACCAGATTAAATCAGGTCAGAAAAAAGAAGAGTATCGCTCAGATTCGATGAAATATGCAAAGCAATTTGCAAATTGGTCGCAAAATGGTAAAGTTTTCGAAGGGTTCAAGCCTATCGATGCCGTCATTTTTCAAAATGGCTATACAAAAGAAAGCATTACCGTTTCGTGCGAGAAAATTGAACTAGTAGAATGGTGGAATAGTATTCCTGCAGGCTTCAAGAAAGGGCAAACATGTTATGTGTTAACCCTAGGTGAAATAATAGAAGCAGCTTTATAGCTGCTTTTTTTTGTCCTTTCGTTCGTTTTCAATGCTGCCTACATTTGTGTTTTAATTGTTTAACTTAAAATCTCACGTTATGGGCGAAACAACTACAGTGTATACGCAAACAGGAGGGAGCTATCAAGCCCCTCGTACACGTCGCTAAATTAATGCACCCTTAACCGGGTGCTTTTTTTACTATGATCGAAAAAACGAACGACATATTACGCACAATTGCAGCCGAAACAAACGAAATAGTTCTCTTTCATTCGGTTGCCGGCAAAGATAGTATTGCTTTGCTCGACCTTTGCGCCCCCTTTTTTAAGCGAATTGTATGCTGCTTTATGTACACCGTGCCCAAATTGGGGCACATGAACCGCCATATTGCGTGGGCTAAAGCAACTTACCCCAATTGCGAATTCGTCGAAACCCCGCACTATGCGCTATATCAGTTTATCAAAATCGGGTTTCTGGGCATTTCGCAAAACAAAAGCGTAAAGCTTATGCGGTTATCCAATATTGTGGAGCGTATATGCCTAAATACCGGAATCAAATGGTCGGTAGTTGGCTTCAAACAAAGCGACAGTATGAACCGCCGATTAATGCTCCGTACTTACGAGCTGAACGCCATCAACCGAAAAACAAACATGTGCTACCCGCTTTCTGAGTGGACCAACAACGAGGTGTTGAAATACATCCAAATGCGAAAGCTTATTAAACCTATTGAGTACGGGCGCGGCCAAAGCCAGGGGCAAAACCCCGACGATATTGATTTTCTTCTGTGGTGTCGCGAGCACTACCCCGAAGATCTCGCCAGAATTTTTAACGTTTTTCCGTTAGCAAAAATTAAACTAGACGAATATGACCGAAGTAACTAAGCATCAAAGCGAACAGCGTGTTTTTTGGCGTTCCGAAATTCACCCGGCACCCTACAACCCGCGTACAATTTCCGATACGGCACTGGCCAACATACGCCGGAACATTAAAAAAATAGGCTTGTTGGGCGGCGTGGTGGTGAACCTTGCCACCATGAACATCGTTTCAGGCCACCAGCGTGTTACCGTGTTGGATCAGCTCCACAAATACAACCCTGATACCCACGAAAACGACTACCAATTTCGCTGCGAAACCATCGATGTGGACGAGAAAACCGAAAAGGAACAAAACATCTTCATGAATTCGCACAACGCCCAGGGCGAATTCGACTGGGATAAAATGCAGCTCATTATCGAAGATATTGACATTAAAGCAGCCGCACTCGATGATAGCGACCTGCGATTGATCGACATTAAGCTGCCCGAAGCCGACAAGGGCGACAACGATCAGATATTGACCGACATTGTAGCCTTTCAAAAGCCTTACGAGGAGCGAAAAGCGGCCATAAAGGAAGCCAAAGCAGCGCAACGCGAGAAAGCCGCTGAACGTTCGCAAACATCGTACTTTGTTGTGCGATTCGATAGCGTCGAAAACAAAGAGTATTTTCTCGAACGCTTCGGTTACGATCCTTCCGATGAATACGTTCAGGGCGAATTGTTTTCCGACAAAATAGAGAGGGTGCAATAATGGAATACACAGCCGATTTTCTGCAACGTGTTAAGCAATTTGGCCTTATTGGCTGGGAGCTCGATAAAATATTGAGCATACTCACCTTTTCGCCAACCGAACGGGCGCAATTTGTGGCCGATTTTGGCAACGAAGAAAGTATTGTGTACGCTATGTACCAAAATGGACTGAACACCGGGCAATTCAACGTATCGGTGGCCGAATACAAAGCCAAAATGGCCGAGGCCGAAGGGATTCAATTGAAAAACGACCGTGAAAAACGGTATGCCGAACTTGAACGTAAACTTTTTGGATAATGGGACGACCATCACTCACCGAACTCGACAAGCTGCACCCCGATTTAATACAATCGTTCAGGGATACAGGTAAATCCGATGCAATACCGGCCTTCATTCAGCGGTACATTATTCACCTCGATAAGGCCGCCGAAATACACAACCATTGCAAGAACATGAACCGCGCCGCGCGTGAGCTCATGGTGGCTTTCCCCGAGGATAAAATGAGCTTCCGCACCGCAAAGTACCGTATCGAGGATGCAATCAACTACTTTCACCTAAACAGCACCGTAAAACAGGCCGCTTGGTTCAACTTTTACGCCGATTACTTCGAAGACCTGGCCGAACTGGCACGGGCTGATAAACGCCTCGATGTGGCCGAGCGTTGCATGGACAAAGCCGCATCGTACCGGATGAAAGCCGCCGAACAGTCGCTCAACTCCGACGAAATACGACCCCACGTTAACGTTATCGACCCCTCGGCACCTGCACACTATTTTGGGCTCGACGATGGCGTGGACATGCAAACCCTCTGGAAGAAAAAGAAAGAAGTGTTCGACGAAACCGAAGAGTTTGTGAAAAAACTCGACATTCGCGACAAGCAAAAACGTGCCGTTATGCGCGAAGCTGCTTTAAACCTAAACATTGAGGACGTGGATTATGAAGACGAAGATTAATTTCTCGCCCGAAGCCAAAACCGATTCAATCGACTGGGGTATCATTAAAAAAAAGTACAACACCGCCGTGCAAACACAGGTAACACTGGCCGGAACGAAAAACATGGTGGGCGAAATTGGCCGTGGTTCGGGTAAAAGTACCGAAATGTTTGCAAAGCGTGTGGTCGATGTCAGTTACGACATGCCCCGCGCCATTATCCTGCTCACCGGTCCCACCTACGTGTTTATTCTCGAAACCATTATCCCCGCCATACTGCAATACCTTACCAGCAACTACACCCGTGGCGTGTTTTTCGAGTACGGAAAAGAACCGCCCATGCATTTCAAGCGACCAATATCCGAAATTGTGCGCTGGCAACACACCATTTCTTTTGCCTGGGGCACGGTTATTCAATTTGTTTCAATCGACCGCCCCGAAAGCGCCATTGGTAAAAATGCCGTGCATGTGTTTGTTGATGAAACACTCCGCATAAAGGAAACCGATTTCAGGGAGCGCATTATCCCCACGCTCCGATCAGACCGTACACTGTGGGGGCATTCGGTATTTTATGGCGGCATGACCATGTTTTCATCAGCTCCAAACATGGAAAACGACCACGACTGGTGGCGACAATACCGCGAAAAGGTGAACACCGCCGCCATTAACGAAATTATGTACGTGCAGTACCGTATTATGAAGGCACAAGGAAAAATGCTTGCTTACGACCAGTGCCTTGTGCAAGAAAAAGCAATAAACAACCGCCACGAAATAGCCAAAATAGAAGCTGCAATTGCCAAAGAGCAACGTTTTGTAAACCGTTGGAGCAAAAAGGTTTATACCGAACGGCGCAAAAAAGAAAACTGGTGGCACTACATTGAGGGTAGCAGCTTCAGCAACCTGGCACACCTTGGTTTGGAATACATGGAACAGCAGTTGGGCGGATCGGGTACCAACTTCGACAAGTTCAAACTTTCTATACTGAACATACGCCCCGATGCCGTGAAGAATAAGTTTTTCAGCAAGTTTAACCCCAACATTCACACTTTTACCGACAGTTACCGCTATAAATTTACCGACGGATACCGCGATGGCGACACCGACAACATAAGCATTGACGGCAAATACATTAAAAACAGCCGCGACCTGAAATACTGCGACCCCGACCGCCCGCTTTACATGGGTTACGACCCCGGCGATTTTTCAAGCGTGTGGATGGCTCAGGAAAAAATAACGCTCACGGCGCACGAGCTCCGGCTATTGAAAAACTTTTGGACATACCCGCCCGAAGACGACCATTACCACATGGCCAATAAAATAAACAGCTTTTTTACCAACCACCGCGCCCGCACCATTTACCTGCACTACGACCGTGCCGGGAACAAACGCCTTGGCCGTTATGCCCAGCACCCCAAAGGCAAAACCGATGCCGAAATATTGAAGAACGAGCTTGAAGACTTGGGCTGGACCGTGCACCTCGAAAACATTGGTGGCCGCACCATATTTTTTTGGGAACACTTCTTTTTGCTTAGCCGCTTGCTTGGCGAACGCGACAAAAACACGCCCCGCATACGCATTTGCGCCAACGAGTGCGAAGAAGGCATAAGCTCTATACAGAATAGCCCAATTAAGAAAACCGACGATACTTTTATTGAACTGGATAAAAGCAGCGA
>SKHV01000276.1 GCA_007116765.1 Prolixibacteraceae bacterium
AAACGCTAATTATTAATCATTTGATTATATACGATTCTTAAAAACATTAAAATCAAGGAATATGAAAAATATAAAATTCTTACTATATCTAGCTTTGGGAATTTTGCTTTTTGCGGCATGCGATGATGCAAATGACAACCCGATAGTGATTCCGGGCGATGTTCCCGTGATTAGCGAGCCTACAAGCGGAAGCGCAATTATATTGGAAAGGCAAGGTGCCGGAGAAAAAACCGTAAGCTTTGCTTGGAGCAAGGCCGATTTTAACTTCCAGAGTGCAACTACTTATACCTTACAGGCCGATGCTGCTGGTAATAACTTTACCAATAAAGTGACTCTGGCTTCCACTGCTAATACTTATGCTGATTTGACACACCAACAGCTCAACCAACGCTTGCTAACTATTGGCTTAGCTACCAATCAGCCGGTAGGTGTTGAATTTAGAGTAGCTGCTACAGTAAATGTAAATGTCGATACTCTATATTCGGAGCCCTTGCAGCTTGATGTGTCTTTGTATGCTTCTACCTTTCCGCCAATTTATATGATTGGTGCACCAATAGGGGGCTGGGATCCTGGAAAAGCAGTGCAATTGGTTTCTACCGGCGAGCCCTACGTATATACTACTATTGTTGAATTTGACATTGCCAATGGGCAAAATTTCAGATTCTTCGAAGCTCCCGACTGGGGCGCATCGCTTGGTGGATACGACGTGTTTACAACTTATCCCGAAAACCTACTTGAACCAGCTGCCGGCGACGACGATCCTAACTTCAACTTTATTGGTGAACCCGGATGGTATCGGATGACTGTGAACTCAAGTGTGGGAACCATTGAAATGAGTCCTGTAAGTAAGCCTGTAATGTACCTCACCGGAGATGCAACCCACGGATGGAGTTGGGACGATCCCGTTACGGAAATATTCTGGACCGGATATATGGTTTGGGAAGGCGAAGTTGATTTTGTACAAGGCAATGCCTTTAGGCTTTTCCGGCAAAAGGATTGGGGCCCCGATAGCTATGGCTGGGATTATATTGAAAACTATGATACCAATTATATTGACGTTTTTGAAGGACATGGTGACCCGAACTGGCAATTCCTTGCTCCTACGGGTACTTATTACGTAATTGTGAATCTTTTGGATTTGTCAATTGAAATATCTGAAATATAACCCAATTACTATATAGTTAAAATTTGCATTTTACCGTGCAGAACAAAGCCATTTCGAATGTTTCGCTCGAAATGGCTTTTTCTAACTTTTTAGAATCAAATCTTAATGGATTAACCTTGTGGCTTTCACCAATACGTTTGTGTATCATTTGTATTTTTAAAAATAAAGCAATGAATATCAGAAAATTACTTTTTACCCTCTTAATTGCCGCATGTTGGTCAATTTCGTTTGCCCAAATCACCACAAATCCGGCAATGCCTATTGCAAACCAGCCAGTAACCATTACTTTTAATTCGGCCGAAGACAGCCGTCTTGGGTTTTTTACGGCCGATTTGTATGCACACACAGGTGTGGGTATTGAAGGGAAAGGAGACTGGGAAAATGTGATTGGAGCGTGGAATAACAATAATACACAACCTAAGCTTACCTATAAAGGCGATGGTATTTACGAGCTCGAAATTACTCCCGATATTAATTCTTTCTATTCGGTGAGCACTAGTGAGAATATTTATAACATGTCGTTTGTGTTTCGTTCCGCAAACAGTACACAACAAACCAACGATTTGTTTATCGATGTATTTCAGCCGGGGCTATCGGTGGCTATCTAATATCCAATGCAACATCAAAGACACGAACGCTCTGAAAGCTAGACTTACTCGGCGAATTCAACTGAGCAGGCTAACTTGCAACTCAAACTGGATGCCGAAGTAATTGCCCAAACAAACGGAACTTATATCGAAGTGGATTACTCATTTACACAACCTGGCAATTTTACTCTGATTGCCATCGCAGAAGATGAAAATACTACAGTGAGCGATACGGTGAATGTTTTGGTGCGTAACGAAGCTGTTCAAGCCTCTTTACCGCAGGGTGCTATAAAGGGTATCACTTACCCGTCAAACGAGTCGGTAAGACTTGTGTTGTGGGCTCCTTACAAGGAATTTGTGTATGTACTTTGTGAACTCAACGATTGGACTCCGCACAACGATTTTCAGATGAATAAGGACGGTGATTCTTTCTGGTTAGAAATTGAGAACCTCGAAGCCGGAAAAGAGTATCCGTTTCAGTATTATATCGACGGTGAAATTAAAGTGGCCGATCCATATACACGTAAAACTCTCGATCCGTGGTATGACCAGTACATAAGCAGCGAAACTTATCCCGGGCTTATTTCTTATCCACAGGGGAAAACCGAAGGCATTTTATCCGTTTTTCACCCCGGAAGGGAAGAATATCAGTGGCAAAATCCTACTGTTACCATTCCTCCCAAAGAGCAAATGGTGATTTACGAATTGCTAATTCGCGATTTTACTGAAGAGCACACCTATAAAGCCGTACGCGAAAACCTCGATTACCTCGAAAATCTGAACGTAAACGTACTGGAGCTGCTTCCCGTAAACGAATTCGAAGCCAACTCAAGCTGGGGTTACAATCCTTCGTTCTTTTTTGCTGCCGATAAATATTATGGGCCTTCTCATGAGTTAAAAAAACTCATCGACGAGTGCCATGCCCGTGGTATAGCTGTAGTAATTGACATAGTGTTGAATCATAGTTACGGTCAAAGTCCATTTGTGCAAATGTACATGGATAACTGGACGATTACGCCCGAGAATCCTTGGTACAACGTGAAATCAAATTTCCAGAATACTAGTCTCACCTGGGGCTACGATTTCGACCACGACTCAGAAGCCACGCGCGAACTAGTTGACAGTATAAATAGCTTCTGGATTCACGAATTTAAAGTAGATGGTTTCAGATTCGACTTTACCAAAGGCTTTTCGAATACCCCATACGGCTCCAACGACTGGGGAAGCGCTTACGATGCCGACCGCGTGTATAACCTTAAGCGCATGGCCGACGAAATTTGGAAGCGTAAACCCGAAACCCTTGTAATTCTTGAACACCTGGCCGATAATACCGAAGAAAAAGTATTGGCCGATTATGGTATGCTGTTGTGGGGCAATATGAACCACAACTATGGCGAAGCTGCAATGGGATGGAACGAAAACAATAAATCAAATCTCTCGTGGGGTTATTATGCCAACCGAAACTGGCAACAGCCCAATTTGGTCACCTATCAGGAGAGCCACGACGAAGAACGTCTGGCTTATAAATGTATAGAGTGGGGCAATTCGTCGGGTAGTTACAACATTAAGAACCTCGATGTTACTCTCGATAGATTGAAGCTTACCTCAGTATTTCACTTGCCGCTACCCGGGCCAAAAATGATTTGGCAGTTTGGCGAATTGGGTTACGATTTTTCTATTGACTACAACGGCCGCACAGGCGAAAAACCAATTCGATGGAACTATGCCGATGAAAAAAATCGGGGCGAACTTTTCAAAACTATGGCTGCCCTTAATCACATTAAACAGCAGTACGAAGAGTTTACTGCTACCGATGTTGCCCTTTCTTTAAATGGTGCTTTAAAAACTTACCGGCTTAGTAAGAATAATAATCACGTGGTTGCCGTGGGTAATTTCGATGTAAATAAGCGCACTACTACTGTTTCTTTTCCGCAAACCGGTACATGGTACAATTATTTCGAACAAAATACTTTCAATGTGACCAATTCGTCACTTGAAATAGAGCTTGAACCGGGTGAATATTTGTTGTTTACAAGCCGCGAAATGAGTTATCCCGACTTCACCATTAGTTTAAGTGCCGATAATATTGAAGCACATAGCATTAAGGCTTATCCCAATCCGGTAAGCGATATTATTTACATTTCGGGACATCAGGCCGGAATTATTGAAGTTTTTGATATGAATGGAAGATCAATTCTGAAACAGAATGTAACTGATATTAATAATCAGGTTGAAATTGACGTTGGAGGCCTTAAAAGCGGAGCGTATAATTTGCTTGTGAATAATAAATTTTCAGGACGCTTCATAAAGCTTTGATTCTGATTTAAAATGTAAAATAAAATTGCCCCGGTCAACAAAATGGCCGGGGTACTTCATTGTGATGACAGCTAACTATAGCTTCTAGCTAAGCTATAATTAATAAAAAGCTACATCATATCCATATCCATTTCACCTCCTTCTTCGCCATTACCGTTGGCGCGTTCGCGGCGTTGCTGGCGATAGTTGTTTATACGGTATTGAACCGAAATTCCCAATACCGGCGATTGCATTTCGAACCTTCTTTCCGAGTAAAAATCGGGTCCCGATGCTTCGAAACCAAATTTAGCTGTACCCAGTACATCGCGCACCGACAAGGTGACATTTAACTGGTTGCTGAGAAACTCCTGCCTCAGCGCCAAATTGGTAAATAAAAATCCTTCGCGCCTGCCTTGTGCTGTAACCGTTGGGCTATTGTACATTCCATCAACCTGAAGGCGGGTGTTTTTACCTATGGTGAAAGTATTGCTAATACGTGAGTTCCAGTTATTGCTTTTCTGTCCAATATCACGTCCGTTAATCACTCCTTCTACCCTGTAATGGTAAACATTGCCCATTAAATTAGCACGCCACCAGTTAAAGGGATTCACGTTAAGCATAAACTCAAGTCCGGTTGAAAAATCTTCGCCAATATTGTCGAAACTCTGTAGCATTACATTTCCTTCATAAACACTGGTTAGACGTTCAATTTTATTGGTCGTATTCCTGTGGTAAAGTTCGGCCGATAAGAAACCGCTGCCAATTTGTTTTTGATAGCCTATTTCGTACGAGTTAACATATTCGGGTTCAATTGCCGGGTTTCCAATACGCACGTTATATGCATCGGAATAAGTCACAAAGGGTTCAAGGAAGAAATTTCTGGGGCGGTTAATCCGGTATGTATAGCTTGTTGTAAGCTGCTGTTCGAGCGGCAACTGAAACGACAAGTGTGCTGAAGGGAAGAAATCCCAACGGTTTATATTGTAAATATCTTCCGAACCGCTAAAGTCAATTTCACGGTCGGTATATTCGGCACGAAGCCCAAGTTGGTAGCCCACTACTTCGCCCGAACTACTGAAAGTAGAATACAGTGCATGTATGTCGCGTTTAAAATCGCTGTCGATATAATATTCTGAGAATTCTGTCGGGGTGTAGGCTTGCGGGGTATCGTACCAAAAAACATCGCTCCATTTGAAATCGCGGTTCATTCGCAACTGGTAACCGGTTTCAATCTTTGCACGTGCATTGAACGGATGCACATAATCGGCCCTGAACCTGAAGCGCTGCCTGTCGTAAGTTTCCCAGTTTTGTTGTCCACCAAAAATATCATCGGTGATATCGTACTGGTTGTATTCCGAATAGTCTTCGCCACCTCCGTTTTCAAAATACGCATAAGCAGTGAATTCCTGTCCATCGGTATCGAAAGTTCTGCGGTAATCGAGGCTGTACGACTGAGTATTCCGTGTTGCATCACCCATGGTTATTGTGCGCGAAAATAGATCGAATCCCGATGTGGAGTACTCGTGAAAATCGGCTTCGCGATCGTTAAAACGGTTACGCCCGTTTAACGTTGCATTGAAGGTAAGGGTGTTGTAGTCGTTTATAAAATAGTCGAAACCGGTTCGCGCCGACCACGATGTACCACCCCTCATGGTTGAACCTTCGGAGCGTGTAAAAACAGTATCGTCGGCATAGGCTTCGTTGTAACTGTAAAAATCGCCTACCCTGCGCCTGTCGGAACGGTTGGCATTTATAAAAAAATTAAACTTCTCCATGCGGTAGTTGAGCAAAAAATCGCCTGAAAGCGAACCGTTTGTATCGCCTGATGCATTTACAATTCCGCTCACTCCCAACAGGCGGCTTCTTCGGGTATTGATATTGATAATTCCGGCGTTTCCATCGGGGTCGAAACGTGCCGATGGGTTGGTAATTATTTCGATGTTCCGTATTGAGCTTGCCGGAATCTGGTCAAGGGCATCGGCAGGGTCGAATGGGGTGGGGCGTCCATCAATGTAAACAGTAAAGTTTGAACTGCCGCGCATGGTTACGTTGCCTTCCACATCGACCACAACCGAAGGGGTTTGAGCCAATATATCGATTGCAGTACCTCCGGCTGCCACAGGGAAATGAGCCGGGTCGA
>SKHV01000290.1 GCA_007116765.1 Prolixibacteraceae bacterium
AAGAAAGCAATTTTAGAAGGGGAAAATATTAATAAAGAGATTAGTTTTTAAATAACAAGATATTAGTATTGAGATGTGAGTATTGAGTACTCACTAATCACATCTCACTACTCAATACTCAATACTCAATACTCAAAAAAATGACAGCAAAAATACTCGTTCTCGACAACTACGATTCGTTCACCTACAACCTGGTGCACATGTTGCGCGAACTGACCAACAACGGGAACATCGATGTGTTCCGCAACGATGAAATAAGCATCGAAGAGGTGGGCAAATACGACAAAATAGTGCTATCGCCCGGACCCGGCGTTCCCGACGAAGCAGGGATACTGAAAGAACTGATAGCCACTTACGGGCCTACGAAAAGCATTTTTGGCGTTTGCCTTGGCTGTCAGGCCATAGCCGAGGTTTACGGGGGCAAACTGCTCAACCTGAACAAGGTATATCACGGCATATCAACCAAAGTAAACATTGTAAACGACAACGACCGCTCGTTCCGTTTTTTGGTCGATACCATTGAAGCCGGACGTTACCACAGTTGGGTGGTTGACCCCGATTGCGTACCCGATGAACTGATTGTTTCGGCTACCGACGACGAAGGACACATAATGGCATTGTACCACGAAACACACGATGTGCGCGGCGTACAGTTCCACCCCGAATCGATTTTAACACCCAGTGGAAAACAAATCATTACGAATTTCTTAAATAAATGAATTGTTTCTAATGACTTTCTGACTAATGACAAATGACTTTTATATGAAAACAATTCTTAACAAACTCATACAGCATCGTACTCTTACCCGTGAAGATGCCAGAGAGATTCTGAAAAACATTGCAACGGAGAAATACAACCAGTCGCAAATTACTGCGTTTATGGCTGTGTACATGATGCGCAGTATTACGCCCGAAGAGCTGGCCGGGTTCCGCGATGCGCTGATAGAACTGTGCATCGCGGTCGATTTTTCCGACTTCAACACCATTGACTTGTGTGGAACAGGTGGCGACGGCAAGGATACTTTCAATATTTCAACCCTTTCGTCGCTGGTAGTGGCCGGAGCGGGATACAAAGTGGCAAAGCACGGGAACTACGGGGTATCGTCGGCATGTGGTTCAAGCAACGTGATGGAATACTTTGGCTACAAGTTCACCAACGATAACGATACTCTTAAAAAGCAGATGGACAAAGCAGGTTTCGTGTACATGCACGCACCACTCTTCCACCCTGCCATGAAAGTGGTTGGCCCCATAAGGCGCGAACTGGGCATGAAAACTTTTTTCAACCTAATTGGCCCCTTGGTAAACCCATCGAACCCACAAAACCAAATTACAGGGGTATTCGACCTCGAAACTGTAAGGCTTTACACCTACCTGTTTCAGCAAACGGGCAAGCAGTTTTCGGTTGTTTACTCGCTCGACGGTTACGATGAAATTTCGCTTACCGGCGATTTCAAAGTCGTTTCAAATTTCGACGACTTGCTGCTAACTCCCGAGAAAATTGGATTGCCACGCTTGAAGCAAGCACAGCTTTTTGGAGGCGATACCGTTGAAGAAGCCGCTTCAATTTTCAAAAGCATACTCGAAGGCAAAGGCACCGAAGCCCAAAACAGCGCGGTTTTTGCCAACGCCGGAATGGCCATTCGCACCATGCACCCCGAAAAAAGCATCGAACAATGCATCGAAGAAGCCAAAAGTTCGTTGTTGGGAGGAAAAGCAGCCAAAGTATTGGAGTCATTAGTTAATGGTCATTAGTCATTAACCAACAACTAATTAACTGACTACTGACTTAATGACTTAATGACTTTTGACTTAATGACAAATGACAAATGACAAAAAAATGACAATATTAAATCAAATAAACGAAAACAAACGCATTGAAGTCGCCACAGCAAAAGCTGCAGTTGCGGTTTCGGAACTGATGAAATACCCGGCTTACAACAAAGCAGTGCCTTCGATGAAAGAATTTTTACTTAATCCCGAAAAGAGCGGCATTATTGCCGAACATAAAAGACAGTCGCCATCGAAGGGCGTTATCAATGGAAATGTTAATCTCGAAGACGTGGTTTTGGGATACGAAAACGCAGGGGCTTCGGCCATTTCGGTACTAACCGACGAGAAATACTTTGGCGGCACACTGGCCGATTTGAAACAGGCCACTACCCTGCTTTCGGTGCCGGTGCTTCGCAAAGATTTTATTGTTGACGAATACCAAATACACGAAGCAAAAGCTTATGGGGCAGCAATTATTTTGCTCATTGCCGCATCACTTACGGCCGAAGAAATTGACCGCTTTGCACGCTTGGCACATGAGTTGGGCATGGAAGTGTTATTTGAAATACACAACGAAGAAGAGCTGGAGAAAGTTTCGCCCCATGTTGATGTGGTTGGGGTAAACAATCGCAATTTAAAAACCTTTCATGTTGACATCCAGCAGTCGGTTAAGCTTGCAAAGCTTATTCCCGATAATTTCATCAAAATATCGGAAAGCGGTATTAGCAGCCCCGAAACAGTAAAAATGTTGAGAAAACACGGCTACAAAGGCTTTTTAATGGGCGAAAACTTCATGAAAGAGCTAAATCCGGGCAAAGCGTGTAGTATATTTGCAGAACAAATAAAATAGTAAGCTTTGTAAATCTTAAAAAGTGTTCGCTATGATTGAATATGAAAAAGTAGTACCCTGGGGACGTTCATACACCGAATATGTAAGCATGTTCCACTTATCTCCCGGATTTTTGTCGCAAAAAGTGTTGGGATGCGGCGACGGGCCTGCTGCTTTTAATGCAGTAGCCAATGCTTTTGGGGGTAATGTTACATCAATCGACCCAATTTTTAAGCTCTCGAAGAACGAAATTGAAAAGCGTATAAAGGAAACTTTTACCGAGGTAATTGACCAAACCAAAGCAAATATTGACAAGTTCAAATGGGAGCAATTCGGTAGCCTTGAAGGCCTTGGCATTATCCGCATGAAATCGATGAAACAGTTCTTGAACGACTACGAGCAAGGCAAGGAAGAAGGTCGTTATATTGAAGCAAGCCTGCCCAAGCTGCCTTTTGCCGATAAAAGTTTCGACCTGGTACTTTGTTCACACTTTTTGTTGCTGTACTCCGATATGTTCGACCTCGATTTTCATATTAAAGCAATTGACGAAATGCTCAGGGTTGGCAACGAAGTGCGCATTTTCCCTGTGGTTGACCTCAATTCGGAGAAATCGAAACACCTTGATGCAATTATGGAAAAATACACTAATCACGAGTTGCTTACAGTGAATTATGAATTTCAAAAAAACGGAAACCAAATGTTGAAAATAAAGAGTCAATAGTCAATGGTCATTAGGGCTGGATGCTGGATACTAGATACTGGATACTGGATACTAGATACTAGATACTAGATACTAGATACTGGATGCTTGATGCTTGATGTTCGATTTCAAGTTTCAGGTTTCAGGTTTCAAGTTTCAAGTTTTAGGTTTCAGGTTTCAGGCTCCAGGTTTGGCTACGCCGATCTACGCTGCGCTCCGATTAGCTACGCTGATCTCGCAAACTCGATTCAGGTTTCAGGTTTAAATTATTGACTGAACTAATAGAATCTAATGACAATTGACTTATTGACTTAATGACTTATTGAATTAATGACTTAATGACTATTGACTTAATGACTACTTTAGTAAAAATATGCGGAATGGGCGACACGGCAATTATGCACCAGCTTGCAAAGTTGTCGGTTGATATGTTGGGCTTTATATTTTATCCACGCTCGCCACGCTATGTGGTGGGTAAAATTGAACCTGAGGAAATTGCAAAATTGCCATCAAATATTTTGAAAGTGGGAGTTTTTGTTAACGAAACAGCCGAAGAAATTGAAACCATTGCAAGGCTTTTCCACCTTAACTGCATACAATTGCACGGCAGCGAAAGCCCTGAGACATGCCAGAAACTTAAAAGCAAAGGTTTTCAAATTATTAAGGCTTTTAACCTGGCAAAAATGAACAATTATGAAGAATATGCACCTTTTTGTGAATATTTCCTCTTTGACACACCTTCGGAAAAACATGGCGGAACCGGTGCTAAATTCGATTGGAGCTTGTTAAAAAATTATACTGGCTCTACCCCATTCTTGCTGAGTGGCGGAATTGGCCCCAACGATGCCGAAGAGTTGCAACAAATCAAACACCCGCAAATGGCCGGCATCGACATTAATAGCAAATTTGAAGTTGAACCTGGTAGGAAGGACACGTCGCTCCTATCTGGTTTCATAAATAAAATAAAACACTAAGACCACAAAGTATTTTCACAAAGGTTCACAAAGAAAATTTAACCTTGAGTACTTTGTGTTAGCCTTTGTTTCCTTTGTGTTTAAATAAAATAAGATGAAATATTTAGCAAACGATTTAGGCTATTACGGCGAATTTGGCGGTGCATTCATCCCCGAGATGTTGCAACCAAATGTGGATGCCCTAAAAGCCTGTTACAAAGAAATTATCGACTCATACGAGTTCAAGCAGGAATTTATTGACCTGCTGAAAAACTACGTGGGAAGGCCATCGCCATTGTATTTTGCCAAGCGATTGAGCGAACATTATGGTACAAAAATTTACCTGAAACGCGAAGACCTCAACCATACCGGTTCGCACAAGGTGAACAATACCATTGGGCAAATATTACTGGCCAAGAAAATGGGCAAGAAACGCATTATTGCCGAAACAGGTGCCGGTCAGCACGGTGTGGCCACCGCAACGGTATGCGCTTTGATGGACCTCGAATGCGTGGTGTACATGGGCGCTACCGACATTGAGCGCCAAATGCCCAATGTGAAACGCATGGAAATGTTGGGCGCGACAGTTATACCGGCCGAAAGCGGCAACAAAACCCTTAAAGACGCCACCAACGAAGCCCTGCGCGACTGGATAAACAACCCCGAAGATACTTATTACCTGATAGGCTCGGTGGTTGGTCCACATCCCTACCCCGAAATCGTGGCAAAATTTCAATCCATTATCAGCGAGGAAATTGGCTGGCAACTCGATGAGCAAATTGGCCGTACCGCGCCCGATTACATTATTGCCTGCGTGGGAGGCGGGAGCAACGCCGCCGGAGTATTCTACCATTACCTCGATGACGAGAACGTAAAACTAATAGCCGTTGAAGCTTCGGGCTTAGGAATAAAAACCAACGAAACCGCTGCTACCATGGCTTGTGGCGATGTGGGCTTTATACACGGCTCAAAAACACTGCTTATGCAGGATGGCGACGGGCAGATTATTGAGCCCTATTCAATATCGGCCGGACTCGATTACCCGGGAATTGGCCCTTTTCATGCCAACCTGTTCAAAACAGGCCGGGCAAAATACATCGACGCCACCGACCGCGAAGCTCTGGATGCTGCATATTTGCTCACCAAAATCGAAGGGATAATCCCTGCACTGGAGTCGGCACATGCACTGGCCGCACTCGAAAAACTCAGCTTTAAACCCAACGATGTGGTAGTGGTAAACATTTCAGGCCGGGGCGATAAAGATATGGATACGTATATTAAAAATATAGTCAGTAGTCATTGGTCATTAAACCGACCACTTACTTAATGACCATTGACTTAATGACTTAATGACTCCCGATATCGGGATGACTTAATAACTTTTAAAATGAACAGATTACAACAAAAATTTCAAGATAAAAAAGAAAACCTGTTGACCATTTATTTCACAGCGGGTTATCCTGAGTTGAACGATACAGGTACAATTATAAAAGAATTGGAAGCTGCCGGAGCCGATATAATTGAGGTGGGCATGCCGTTTAGCGACCCCGTGGCCGACGGGCCAATCATTCAGGCCAGCAGCCTGAAAGCACTGCACAACGACATGAGTATTAAAGTACTTCTTGAGCAGCTTAAGGCCATCAAGAGCGAAGTAAACATACCCATTCTGCTAATGGGCTATATCAACCCAATTTGGAAATACGGTGTGGAAAAGTTTATGGCCGACTGTGAAGCTGCCGGGGTTTCGGGGCTCATTTTACCCGACATACCACTGAACGAATTTATAACCGACTACGAGGCAATGTATCAGAAACACAATTTAAGCAGTGTGTTCCTGATAACCCCGCAAACCAGCATCGAACGCATAAAAGCCTACGACGAAGCTTGCACGGGTTTCATTTACATGGTTTCGTCGGCCAGTACTACCGG
>SKHV01000347.1 GCA_007116765.1 Prolixibacteraceae bacterium
TCTGA
The DNA here is from genome assembly GCA_007116765.1 of Prolixibacteraceae bacterium. Lineage (GTDB taxonomy): Bacteria > Bacteroidota > Bacteroidia > Bacteroidales > Prolixibacteraceae > Roseimarinus. Next base: position 6 of record SKHV01000347.1, read on the forward strand.
AATTGTCAATTCTACATTCGAAATGGCTAAAACCGGTTTCGAAATCTCTCTGGGTCTAACCGGTGTGTTGACACTTTGGATGGGCATAATGAAAATAGGGGAGAAGGGTGGAATAGTGAATATTTTGTCGCGGGTTATTGGGCCGTTTTTTCAGAAAATATTCCCTGAATTGGGTAAAAACCACCCGGCTTACGGTTCCATAACTATGAATATTGCGGCTAATATGCTTAATTTGGATAATGCAGCTACTCCAATGGGTTTGCAGGCCATGAAAGAAATGCAGGAAAGTAACCCCGATAAACAAACTGCTTCGAACGCGCAAATTATGTTTTTGGTGCTTAATACATCGGGTTTAACCATAATTCCGGTTTCGATAATGGTGTTCAGGGCGCAACTGGGTGCTGTTAATCCCACCGATGTGTTTATTCCTCTGTTAATTACCACATTTTTCTCCACTTTGGCAGGCATTATTTCTGTATCCTTGTTTCAGAAAATTAATCTTTTCAATCGTGTGGTACTATCTTGGCTGGCAGGTATGACCGCATTTATACTTGCTCTTATTTGGTACTTTTCAACGCTGGGTCCTGAGCAGGTTCAAATAGTATCGAGTGTAGCCAGCAGCCTGATTCTCTTTGGAATTATTATTCTGTTTATTCTGCTTGCTTTGCGAAAACGAGTCAATGTTTACGAGTCGTTTATCGAAGGCGCCAAAGATGGGTTTAAAACAGCTGTGAAGATAATTCCATACCTCATCGCTATTTTGGTTGCCATTGGGGTTTTTAGAGCTTCCGGGGCAATGGATTATTTGGTTGGTGGGGTAGAGTGGATGGTGAGATCGCTGGGTTTTAATACCGATTTTGTTGAGGCCTTGCCTACTGCTTTCATGAAACCACTTAGCGGCAGTGGCGCACGCGGCATGATGATTGATGCCATGAACACGCATGGCGCCGATTCGTTTGTGGGCAGGCTGGCTTCAACTTTTCAGGGTTCAACCGATACCACTTTTTATGTATTGGCAGTATATTTTGGTGCCGTAGGAATAAAGCGAACCCGCCATGCAGTTACATGCGGCCTCATTGCCGATTTTGCCGGGATTATTGCTGCCATTTTTGTGGCCTACATGTTCTTTCATTGAGCATTCGTTCAGCATATATGAGTTGCGGATTGCGTGCCCCGATGCATATCTTGATTCCTGTCGAAAATACCGGGTTTATGAGGGTGACTCCGATAGCCTTCGGGGTTGATTGTCAGTACTTTTACCGCAATAAATAATTTGCGTTGTTAGGTGGAGTATGATTCTTAATCTTAGTATATTTGTCCAAAGCTTTTATAACTTCAGCTTCAAACCTTTCCTGTTCATCCCAGAATATTGCATGCGCTGAATGTTCAAACAATACAAGTTCTTTACCCTTTGGGGCAACTAAATTTTCGTAATACTCCTTTACTAAGAGAGTAGGGTTGTTCATATCATATTTTCCACAAAAGAAAACAATAGGGACATTTACTACAGGCACTAATTCTTCTATCTTCAACAATACAACTTCGTGCCACATTGCTTTTAAAGAAACTAATGACGCCATCGGCCAAAAAACAAAATCTGAAAAAGTATATTCTTTTGATTGCCAAAGGCTTTTTGCTTCATGGCTATAGTTATCGTAGTTATGGTAGACTCCTCCATATTTAAGCAAATACTTCCTCTGCTTTTGTGTATTTTTTAATATTTCCTTAGGTTTGGTAAAATCAAAATGTATTTTTTCCAGTTCACTTAAGGCTTTAGTGTCATTTAGTTCTTGCGCTTTCTTAATAGTGTATACAAGAGACAATGACTCTCCTTGTTGTCCATTAACCATTTGAGCAACACTAATATAAAGGTCATAATCTTCAGGATACCTGTCAACAAGCATTATGCCGAGCGCGGTTCCCGCAGAAAAGCCAATCAATGTTATTTTATCTACGTTGAAAAAATCTTTTAGGTATTGGGTAAGTTCATGAGCATCTTCAATATTTTGTTCAAAGCTTAAAGCTTTTCTGGACTTAAATATGCTAAAAGATTTGCCAGCATTACGCTGATCCCAATTTACTATGATTGCATGGTCATTTATGCCAGGAGTAATTTGATTTAACAAAGAAATATTGGCACTTCCTGGTCCACCGTGAAGGAACAAAACGACAGGTTTACCGCTTTTATGTTGATTTTCTGTCATTGATATCCACTGCATCGATCCATTAATTTCTATTTTTTTTGTGATTAGTCGGTCAATAAATCTATCTTTTGATAAACTGTTTGCTATACTACCAGAAACAATTAAAACGAACAATATTATCATTACAGTCATGATAATCGTTTCTTTAATTACCAATCTTCGGCTATTCATAAATTAAGTTCTCCTCTTCAATTTCGCCTAACAAAAAAATAAAATGATTTGAACAAAATATTTCCTTGAAGTGCTTATTTTTCAACTTCTTTTATTTCGGAAATAATTGTATCGCCCAAGGCCGACTTTCGATCAATGTGCGTTAATATTTCTTTTACGAAGCTGTTTGTTTCGAATTTTCCACGTACTACTTCAAAGTCGGCAAGGCGGGTTTTGTCATCGCCATCAATACCAAAGCCTGTCATTGAGCTAAGTTGAAATTCTTTTTTCGCATCGTTATACAGCATCCAGTCGAGGTCAACTACGCATTTTTTCCAGCGTTCAATCAGTTGAACCAAGTCGTCAACAGTAATGTCGTCGGCCTTTTTGCCCAAACGGCGCTCAAGCAAGCGTGCCGACCAGTTCCATTCAATGTTGTAATAGTTTGTATGTAAGTTGTGAATTTGTTCTTCAATTTCACAAAGCGTAGTAACTTTTTCGTTTTCGATATCGTCGAGAATGCGCGCTACGGCTCTTTTGGGAGCAATAAGGCCAGCCATGTCAATCCACTCTTCGGCACCAATGTCGGAGTCGGGTTTTAATCGTTCACGTAACTCATCTAAATTTTTGTAGCTGTTTTTTTTGAGCCGGGTTATTACCGAGTTCCCTAAAAATTTGTCAATCCCAATATTGTATAGTAGAATTCCACGTTTTAAGGCATTTTGAGTAATTGAAGTGTTTTGATAAATATATTCATTCGACGCCTCCCCGGAAACTTTTTTTAGGTTTTCGAGAATGCCTACTGCTTTTTCCATTTTTTGAATAGTGTATGGGCTAAGCAGGTTGAAATTAATACTGTCAATTAATTCAGGATCGGTACGTTTGTCGCGTTTTGGCCATTTCATGGCATCACGTATTGTGCCCACGCTACGAAGGTTTACGCCCGGTGCCAGCCAGGTTTTATCGTCACGTTCAATGAGATACGAGAAAGGCATGTCGCTGGTGTCGGAGTTTTTGTAGTGGCGACCCATAACCAGGGTGAAAGGGCCAATTTTGGCCGGCCACAGCAAGTACGAATCGCTGGTGGTTTTTGAACCACGCTCAACTATGCCCTGATGAATGGGTCCCAGCTTATACATATGGTTGCTTTGGTTAGAGCCTGAGCCGGCATTCAAAAATGAATACATTCCGGCAATAAGCAAGGTTGATTTATGGTGGGTTACGGTGTATGGCCCCGCAAAAATTGAACATGCTTCGCCATGAAATCCCTGACAGTTTGCAAAGAAAACGGAGTTCTCGGCTGAGTAGTTTCTTGATAGCTCGCAGCTTTGACCCACATAACAATTGTTTAGGATAACCCCGTCGGTGAGGCTTGAACCCGATTGTATGATATACGTTTTCAGAATTACGTTGTTCCCGATACTTACCGGTGCTTCTTTTTTACTGATCATTGAGCCGTTTTCAAACGACTTTGCTCCATCGATATTCGTATAGGGGCCTATCCATGAGTTTTTTATTGAACCGGTATTCAATATGATACAGTGCTTGCCAATATATCCTCGTTTTAGTTTTTTTTGGTTTGCATATTCCTTTATCCGGTTTTCAAGTTTAGTAATCAGGTTTGGTCGGTAACGGTAAAGGGTCATGATATAGGCCAGATGCGACGAAAGTTTGTCGTACATTAGTATTTCTCGGCCTCCCGATTCGTCAAGCACTGCAACTTTTTCGGCATTGCCAAAAGTACTTTCGCCATCGTTTGCAATGAGCTGTACGTTATTGATTATCACATTGTCGTCGATATTGTAGTTTGAAATGTGATTTTTTACGTAATTTATGTAGCAGTTTTTGCCTATTCCACAGTTGTGGATGGTTGAGTTGTAAATACCTGCTTTTCTTTTTATGCCTCCGTATAACTCAATGGTTTCAGTTTGAGAATCAATTTTTACAACTCCCGAAAAGTGAGTGTTGTAAAATGAATCGGTGGAGAAATCGTCGGTAACAAATATATTACTCCAATGGTCGCATGTACATAAGTGTTGTTGTAATCTTTCAATTTCTGGGTTTGTTAAATTTCGGAATGTTTTTTTTGTGTTGTTCATTAGTTTGCTGTTTAAGTGTATTATAAAATTGTTAGCTCAGCCAAATAATCGTAATGAGGGCCATACTCAATTATTTTAGTTTTGAATCCGGCAGTCATTGCTGTTTCTTGCAAAATTACATTATCTACAAATAACCAACTAAATGGTTCACCAAAAAATTTGTTATATTTTAGTTGGTAATCAATTTCGCCGTAATAATTTTTTGCATTCAGGTTGAGCCGGAAAGAGCCGTCGGGCTGTTCAAACAAATAGATTAAGTCGGATGAGTCGAGAATAATTTTGCCATTTGGGGTGAGCAGTGTTTTCAAGTGTTTCAATAAAATCAATAGTCCCTCAATAGTTCCAGCAATTCCAACACCATTCATCAGTAAAATTATGGTGTCGAAGGTTTCGCCATTATAGGAAAGAATATCGGTATTCACCACGTTTTCGATACCGCGCTTTTTCATTACTTCACAACAGAGCGATGAACTTTCGATTGTAGTTACTTTGATTTTTTTCGATTGAAGGTAATGTGAATGGCATCCTGCTCCAGCACCAACGTCGAGAACTCTTCCACTGCATTTTTTAAGTGCAATGCGCTCAAGTAAGGGCATGTCGTGGAATTTTCTGAAAAAGTAATCGGGTGGAAGTTCTTCGTCTTCAACAATTTTTGAGTAAACGGTAACGGAGGTGTTATCGTAATTGTGGAAAAAATTATAAATGGCCTGACCCAGTGGATCTTTCTCGGGTTGAATTATCATTTACACTTGATTTTATATGCCAAATATACAAAATCAAACTGTTTGAAGCGTAGATTCTTTAGGTGATAATTGAATAATTTTCACACAATTTAGTTTCAGTTTGGAATAGATATAGAAGCCTTTGTAGGTTCCTTTTGAAATGATAAAAATGCGTGAATCGGAATAATTACGTGCAGTTTGAATCACAAAGTCGTGGTTAATGTTTTCTCGGTGTAACCACAACGTTGTGTCAATATTGCCGGGAGTGAGTTTAGTTCCCTCTTTTTCGGCCTGTTGAAACAGGTCTTGTGCTAAATTATATTCTATGTTTTCTGTGCTGTACATTTGGCTACATTGGTTAATTGGGAGAATATACTTTAAATACAATCGGGAAGAGTTTTACCCCCTTCCCAATTGTGTGTTTTTTAGAAGCGGAAACCAAAAGTAACGGTTGCCTGATGATTAAGCTCTGTTAACGTAGCGGTGGCAGTGCCTTGCTCGGGGTTCGTGTAATATATTTCGTGTACCTTTTGTGTGAATTGTGAATGGTTTAAGCGGTATGCAAAGTCCATAAAAAAGCTTTGCTGACGATAACCTATACCGGCCGAGTAGGTGTTGAACTTATCGTTTTTATTCATTATTTCAGAAGTGATTCCATCGTTGGTTGTATAGCTGTCTTTCCAGGGGTTGCCAATAATACCATAGCCACCTCGAAGGCTTACGTTGGAACTTACCCTCAATTCACCTCCTACACGTATATTTCCTACAGCATTGAATACACTGGTAATATCTGAATTATGGTCAGAATAATCGTAGTTGTCGCCAGCGTTTCTGAATTTTGCACTTGCATAATTCACGTGTTCATAGTCTACACTGATGATTCCCACATTACCCACAGTATATGCAGCACTTAAATTGAATTTTAGTGGAGTTTCAAGTTTATAGTCGTAATAAATACTGTTACGATCTTCCCATGAGCTTGAATAACCGGTATCCTCA
>SKHV01000298.1 GCA_007116765.1 Prolixibacteraceae bacterium
AAAAGCATTCGGTTGAATTAGCCGAAAACGCAAATAAAGCTCTTGAAATAATAAAAAATACCGAATTCGATATTATTCTGTGTGATATCAAAATGCCCGACATGGATGGGATTGAGTTGTTGCCTCATTTGCTGGATGCACACCCCGATACCCCTGTGGTAATGATTTCGGGACACGGGAATATCGATACAGCTGTTGATGCTATCAAAAAAGGCGCGTACGATTTTATTGAAAAACCACTCGACTTAAACCGCCTGTTGATTACAATCAAGAATGCGGTAGACAAATCAAGTCTGGTTGTTGAAACCAAAACATTGCGGAAAAAGATAAATCAGAAATACCAGATTGTAGGAGAATCGAAAGCCATTTCAGAAATACTTGGAATGACCGATAAGGTTGCACAAACCGATGCGAGGGTGCTAATTACCGGGGCAAACGGCTCAGGTAAAGAATTGATCGCGCGCCGACTACACGATTTGAGTAACCGTGCGGCCAATCCGTTTGTCGAAGTTAATTGCGCCGCAATTCCTTCCGAGTTAATCGAAAGTGAACTTTTTGGTCATGAAAAGGGAGCTTTTACCTCGGCCGTGAAACAGCGAAAGGGAAAATTCGAACAGGCAGAAGGCGGAACGCTTTTTCTCGACGAAATTGGTGATATGAGTCTTTCTGCACAGGCTAAAGTGCTAAGAGCCTTACAGGAAAATGTAGTGACACGTGTAGGTGGCGATAAGGCCATTGAGGTAAATGTGAGAGTTATTGCAGCCACAAATAAAGACATGCAGAAAGAAATTGAAAACGGAAGTTTTCGCGAAGACCTATACCATCGTATAAGTGTAATTGTAATTCATGTGCCGGCTCTTAACGAGAGGGTGGAAGACATTCCATTGCTTGCCGAGCATTTCATCGCAGAAATTTGTCACGAATATGGAATGCCTGAGAAAAAAATCAACAAGCAAGCCATTGAAAAGTTAAAAGAATTTCAATGGACAGGTAATATTCGTGAATTTCGTAACGTGATTGAACGCTTAATAATTCTTTGTGATAGCGAAATCACAAAAGACGATATAATGCTATATGCACAGCCGTTGAAATAGCAGCAAATATTAATCTGAAAGCTTACTCAGTACATATTCAATTAACTCATTCATGTGCGGATGATAATCCTTACTGGCATTGCCGCTTACTCTGTTGGCAATAATAAGACAAATGGTAAGTGCTTCGTGTCCCAGTAATTTTGATAACCCATAAATTGCAGAGCTTTCCATTTCGTAGTTTGTAATTTTTTTGCCAATAAATTCGAATGATTCAATTTTGCTGTTTAGCTTCGAATCTGCAAGCGGAATACGTAATACTCTGCCTTGAGGTCCGTAAAAACCTGGTGCCGAGATATTAACGCCAACAAGGGTTTTATTGCTCGATATTTCTTGTAAAAGTTGTTCGGAACAGTTTGCCACATAAGGTTTAGCTAAAAGTTTGTCCCATTGTGTGTGTTGCATAAGCGATTGTTCAAACTCTAAATCGCAAACCACATTTCTTCCCTCATAAAAATTAAGCAATCCGTCAAATCCAATTGATTTTTCAGAAATAACAAACGAGTTTACAGGGATATTTGCTTGTAAACTACCCGATGTGCCAATTCGAATTAAATTGAGTGAGGTTTTGTCTTTTTTAATCTCGCGGGTTTCGAGATCAATGTTCACAAGGGCATCAAGCTCGTTAACTACGATGTCAATATTGTCGGTGCCAATGCCGGTTGCCACAACTGATAAGTGTCTGTTCTTATACCAACCGGTTACTGTTTTGAATTCGCGGTTTTGTACATTACACTCAATTTTGTCGAAATACGAAGAGATTAGCTCAACTCTGCCCGGATCGCCAACTAATAAAATTGTATCGGCAATTTGCTCGGGCTTTAAATGCAGGTGGAAAATAGATCCGTCGGGGTTAATTATTAATTCTGAAGGTTGTATCATATTCTGAAATATTTTTAGGTTAAAACTATCGAATTTTTCTCTATGTTACTAGTGTTTTGGCACAAATAATTAGTTTTTATATTAGATATTCTATAAATCTTTTCAAGTTCGATATGAGATAGCTCACCCTTGCAATTGCATACACAATATTTTTAAGTATTTTTGATGTTTATATACACATTGATGTTTTTTTAATGGCTTAATAATCTGCTTTATTGCTAAAAAATAAATTGGTATGAAACGAATTCTTTTTCTTATTGCAATATCGGTTTTAATTGCAGGCCTACATTCGGGATGTAGGCAAGCTGTGCTAAGCGAAAATGAAATTGCATTGGTGTGGTCGGGTGAAGCAAACGAACCTCTGCCGGTGCTAACAATTCATCACAAGGCCGACTCTCTTTTTTTGCGTGAACCCGCTCGTAAAATTAAACCAAAACATGTTTCAGACTCAACAATTCAGCATCTCAAAAAGCGCATGTACTCAACAGTAACTAGTCCCAAGGTTGATGGTATTGGTATTGCTGCACCACAGGTGGGAGTTGGAATTCAAATGATTTATGTGCAGCGGCTCGATAAAACAGGATATCCTTTTGAGGTTTTTTTTAACCCTGAAATTATTGCCTATGGCGATAGTATTAATTCGGGAATGGAAGGGTGTTTAAGCGTACCTTTTATGCGCGGAAATGTGGAGCGTTCGCACAATATTGATATTGCATATCTCGATTCGCTTGGAAATAGAAAGCAGGAATCGATTAGTGGCTTTACCGCTGTAATTTTTCAACACGAAATTGACCATTTAAATGGAGTTCTTTATTTTGACCATATTTTCAATGGTTTTGAAGCTTTAATTCAGATAGATAATTAATTAAATGTAAAATTAATATTATGAATAATAACAAAAAGACAGTTTTAATAGTAGTAGGAGTCACCGCACTTTTATTATTGATGGTTTTTGGTAACCGAACATTTATTATTGTGAAAGAAACTGAACGAGCTATTTTGTTTCGTCCGTTTTCCGATGGTTTAAGTAAAGACCGGGTATTTTCACCCGGTTTTCATGTAATTGCACCATGGAACAAAGCAATACGCTACGATGTAGCTGAACAACAACGTGAAGAGCGTATGGATGTGCTCGACAAAAACGGGTTGTCGGTGAACATGGATATTACAGTGAGGTTTTTACCCTTGCAAGAAAGGATAGGTTATTTGCATGAGCAATTCAGAGGAAACTATGTAAACAATCTGGTTATTCCCGAGGTTCGCTCGTCGGTGAGGCGTGTTACCGGTCGCTACACTGCGGAGGAAATTTATTCGACCAAACGTAACGAAGTTGAAGCAGCTATTGTACAAGAAACAGGCGAAGTTTTGCAAAATAATAATATTCAAATGCGCGCCTTGCTTATTCGTTCAATAAACCTTCCCGAGCAAATTAAAGGAGCTATTGAAAATAAACTGACACAGGAGCAAGAAGCTTTGGCATACCGTTTCAGACTTGAGCGTGAACGTAGCGAGGCTGATCGTCGCCGTATTGAAGCACAAGGTATTGCAGACTATAACCAGATTATAAGTTCAAGTTTGACTGACAGAATCCTGCAACAAAAGGGAATTGATGCTACACTGCAACTTTCAGAATCCAATAACACGAAAGTAATTGTGATTGGTGGTGGAGATGATGGGCTTCCTTTAATTTTAGGTGGTAATTAGTCTTTGATTTGCTGATAATTTAACTTTTATAGCTTATTTGTTTAAAGTATGATTCAACGTATTCAAACAGTTTATTTAGCTTTAGCTTTAATTTTCTTGGGGCTTTTGAGCTGGCTGCCCATGGGCGAAATAGCCGCGAACAACGAAGTTTACAGTTTTAGTATTAAAGGGTTGATTAACACGGCTAACCAGAGTGTGGTGTTAAACGGTTTGCCTCTTATTATTCTACTGGTTATTATTGAAATAATTCAGGTTTTTATTATTTTTCTATATAAAAACAGAATAAGGCAAATACGTTTGGCTACTTTAAATCTATTGCTGATGCTTGGTCTTTTTGGCGTAAGTATGTATTTCATGCATTCGTCAGCTAATGAGTTTGCTGAGCCGGTTAAGGTATATAAGGTTGCCATGGCTTTCCCACTGGTTGCCGCCATTTTTAATTATCTTGGAATACGGGCAATTGGTAAAGACGAAGCACTAATACGTTCAATTGACCGGATTAGGTAACAAGTCTTATTCTATAACAAACGCCATACTTTTCAATAAGCATGGCGTTTGTTTTTGCTTAAAACAAGCAGGATATCTGTTGGGCAATTTCTTCAAGTAGCTTTTTGTCTTTCTCTCCAAAAGGAGCGTAGGCGTGTGAATCAATATCAATTTCGGCAATAAACTCACCGTTTTTAAAAACCGGCACCACAATTTCCGACTGCACTTCCATGCTACAGGCAATATAGTTTTGTATTTTCGATACGTCTTGCACAATCATTGTTTCTTTATTTTGTGCCACTTGCCCGCAAACACCTTTTCCAACCGGTATTAAAGTGTGGTCGGTTGCCTTACCTGAGTAAGGGCCAAGGTATAGTACGTTTGCCTCCTTATCAAGAATGTAAAACCCAACCCAGTCGTAATGTTCGACTTCATATTTGAGAAGCTTACATATAGAATGTAGCTTTTCGGTGTCGCTTGTTTTTTGACTGACAATGTTTTCAACTTTTATTCTAATTGTTTCCATTTCATAGGTATTAACGAATTCTGACTTCCTTCTCGGTAGTAATTTTCTCGCAAAACCGGCACTTGAGTTCAATGGGGTTTTCTGATATTACATCAAAATGTGTGGTAATACTTTCGTGGTTGGTTATGCATTTAGGGTTGAAACACTTTACAATGCTTATGATTTGCTCAGGAATTTCGACAACCCGCTTTTCAACTACCTGATAGTTTTTAATAGTATTGAGTTTAGCATGCGGAGCTATGAGTGCAATTTTATCGATTTCTTCGCCTTGAAAAAAACGGTTTTCTACTTTAATAATTGCTTTTTTCCCCATGCGCTTGCTGTCAAGATTGGTTCCAAAGGTTATCATTTCGTCACCTTTGAACAATTGTAATATGTTTATTACATCGAAAAGCCTGTTTGATGGTATGTGGTCAATCACAGTTCCGTCTTTAATTGCGCTTACTTGTAGTTCTTTATCCATGGTATGTTTATTTTATTAAACCCAAAATTAATGAAATAATAGCCTGCCGTGTATAAATCCCGTTGCGAGCCTGCTCAAAATAGTAGGCTTTGGGGTTTGAATCCACATCGGGATGTATTTCGTTTACGCGTGGCAGCGGGTGTAAAATTCGCATGGTTTCTTTTGTGTTTTGGAGCATTTTGTTGCGAAGAATGTATATGTTTTTTACTTTCTCATACTCCATTGGGTCGGTAAAGCGTTCTTTCTGAACTCTTGTCATATAAATTATATCAGCAGCAGAAATGATATCAGTAAATTCTCTATGCTCAAAATATTTTATTCCCTTCGAGTCGAGGTAGCGTTTGTATTCTATGGGCATTGATAATTCGGGAGGAGAAACAAAGTTGAAAATTGGGTTTTTAAAAACTGAAAGTGCCTGCAATAGCGAGTGTACAGTGCGGCCGTATTTTAAATCGCCTACGAGAAAAATGTTAATGTCGTCGAGCTTGCCTTGGGTTTTCTTTATTGAATACAAGTCGAGCAGAGTTTGTGTAGGATGCTGATTGGCACCGTCGCCCGCGTTGATTACCGGTACTCCTGCAATTTGACTGGCGTAACGGGCACTCCCTTCAAGTGGGTGGCGCATTACGATAAGGTCGGTGTAATTGGCTGCCATGCGAATGGTGTCGTGCAATGTTTCGCCTTTGGTTACACTCGACGATGAGGAGTCGGTAAAGCCCACTATGCGTCCGCCAAGACGGTTAATGGCCGATTCGAAACTCAGGCGGGTGCGTGTTGATGGTTCGAAAAACAGCGACGCGATAACTGTTCCTTTTAGTAAGTCTTGATTTGGATTCGCTTCAAAATCAGCGGCTAAGTCCATTATTCGCAAGTAATCGTCTTTGCTATAGTCGGTAATTGAAATGAGGCTTTTCTTATGCATCATGTGTTATATTGGTTATTTTTTTTTCATGTCTAAATTATAAAAAAACTGTATA
>SKHV01000125.1 GCA_007116765.1 Prolixibacteraceae bacterium
AGTATTTCGATACCCGGAGCCAGCACATCGAAAGTTAGGTCGAAACGCACCTGATCGTTCCCTGCCCCGGTGCTTCCGTGTGCAACATAACGCGCCCCAATTTCTTTGGCATATTGAATGATGGCAATTGCCTGAAAAATCCTTTCAGAACTCACTGAAATGGGGTAAGTATTGTTACGAAGCACATTGCCATAAACCATGTATTTGATGCATTTGTCGTAATATTCCTGAGTCACATCAAGCGCTACGTGTTTTTTAGCACCAAGCTCGTATGCTTTTTTTTCGATGAGTGCTAATTCTTCATCAGAAAATCCACCTGTATTGGCAATGGCTGTATATACTTCCAAACCTTTCTCTTTGGCAAGGTACATTGCACAAAACGAAGTATCTAAACCCCCACTAAAAGCTAATACTACTTTGTTGTTTTCCATAATCTGTTATGCTTTTGTTTCGCACACAAAAATAACCCGATTGAACCATCAATCATAATCATTCATTTTTGAAAATCGAAAACGAAATGATTCAAACAGAAAAATTGGTGCGATGCTGTTTTTGTGTTTTTTAAGTAAAAAATGGTGCCGCTAAAAATATTTACTAACCCAAATACCAAAAATGGAGTATTGCTATGCATAAGAAAAATAACCAATTACACGACTTCAAAATGCTACTAACAATACTAAACAGATGTATGAAATTGCGAATTACCACACTTGGCATAAAAAAAAACGCGGCACCATTTAGTTTTCATTTCTTTTAAAAAGTTTCAATTTTGTCTTCAAAGGAGACGAATAACCGGCAACCTGTTTACGATTTAACCATTTCTTAAAAGATATGATTTTACCTTCTTCCGGCTTTTCTTCCTGAATATTTTTTTCTTGTTTCTTTTTTTCCCACGCAGGGTCAAAAATCATTGCTGTACAGAGGCATTTGGTACGTTGTGTACGCATCAAAATATCGTAGTTCACACAACTTTGGCAACCTTTCCAGAAATCCTGATCGTCGGTTAGTTCAGAAAAAGTAACCGGTCTGTATCCCAGTTCAGAGTTGATTTTCATTACAGGCAAACCTGTAGTAAGCCCAAAAATTCGTGCTTCGGGGAATTTAACCCGCGATAGCTCAAAAGCCTTCTTTTTAATGCTTTTAGCAAGTCCGCCCCCCCGGTATTCAGTTACAACAATCAATCCCGAGTTGGCCACAAACTTATTGTGTCCCCACGATTCGATGTAACAAAAACCTGCGAATTCATCATTGTCTAAGGCAATAATTGCTTTACCTTCGTTTATCTTTTTTATTATGTACTCATCGGTACGCCTTGCAATACCTGTACCGCGCTCTTCTGAAGCACGCTGTATGGTATCGTTTATTTCTGCAACATATTTCAAATGCTCTTCACCTGCTACCAACACCTTTATGTCATTAAATCCTGTCATCTTCTTTCTAAATCAAGCGTCCTTTTAAATTCGGCATTATTCGTTCTAAAAACACAACAACATCGGCCTGTTCAACACCCTGTCTTAATACTAAAAATATAGTGTCGTCGCCGGCTATTGTGCCAATTATTTCAAATGAATTGGCTGAATCAATAATCGCAGCAATGCTGCTGGCATAAGCCGGTTTCGTTTTAACAACCGCAAGGTTTCCCGAAAAATCAATCGATAAAAACCCGTCGGCCAGGTAATTAACCCTTCCAACCTGCTCGTTTTGCTCTACAATTTGATCCTTTGGCAATACGTATATATATCCACCATGCGGGTCGGGGCTCTTAAAAATCTTCAACAACTTCAAATCGCGCGATAAAGTTGCCTGAGTCATTTCAAAGCCTTCATTTTTTAAAATTTGAAGCAATTGCTCCTGCCCATTCACCTTTTTCGATGAAATTATCCTTCTTATAGCTATTTGCCGTTGTAAACGTGCCTTCATTTTAATGAATAAATATTCAAATACAATGCAAAATTATTCATTTTTTTTGAACAAACAACATTTTTTTAAGAAAGTTTATTATTTTTGTCGAAGTTTTTAATTCAAATAAAAATTACTAAAGTGAACATTGTTCAAAAAGATAATATCAAAAGATAAAAATGCGTTTAGCTGCCACAGCAGTAAGACGCATTTTTTTTATATACAAATTTTTAAAACGTGTACAGCCTTGAAAAAAGTTAAATTAATTTTGGAAGATGGTACCGAGTTTATCGGGAAGTCGTTTGGAAGTGAAAAGTCGGTTGCCGGCGAAGTTGTTTTTTACACAGCTATGGTTGGATACCCCGAAAGCCTTACCGACCCGTCGTACACCGGGCAAATACTGGTTTCAACATTCCCCATGATTGGGAATTACGGCGTACCGCGAAAAACAGAAACCGATAACATACACGATTTTTTCGAATCGGATAAAATTCATGTTTCGGCTTTCATTGTATCGGATTACTCGTTCGAATACAGCCATTGGAATGCAGTAGAAAGTCTGGCCGACTGGCTGAAAGCAAACGACATACCCGGTCTCTATGACATTGATACACGGGCACTCACAAAAATATTGAGGGAAAAAGGTTCCATGCTTGGTAAAATTGAATTTGAAGGCGAAAACATTGATTTTTACGACCCCAACACAGAAAACCTGGTTGCAAAAGTGAGCAAAAGCGAAGTTTCGACGTACGGAAGTGGCGACACAAAAGTGCTTTTGGTCGATTGTGGCACAAAAAACAACATCATCCGCTGCTTGACCAACCGTGGAGTAAGCGTAAAACGCGTACCCTGGGACTACGACTTCTCGAACGAGGAATACGATGGGCTGTTTATTTCGAACGGACCGGGCGACCCTGCTATGTGCGACATTACGGTGAATAACCTAAAAAATGCCCTCGACAACGAAAAACCCATAATGGGCATTTGCCTTGGCAACCAATTACTGGCACGTGCAGCCGGTGCCGACACATACAAACTGAAATACGGTCATCGCAGCCACAACCAGCCGGTCCTGCTAAAAGGAACAAACCGATGCTTTATTACCTCGCAAAACCACGGGTATGCAATTGCCAATGAAACAATCCCTTCGGACTGGGAAGAGCTTTTCATAAACGTAAACGATGAAACCAACGAAGGCATAAAGCACAAAACCAAGCCTTTCTTTTCAACACAATTTCACCCCGAGGCAACCAGCGGGCCGGTCGACACCGAATTTCTTTTCGACGATTTCATTGAAAATGTAAAAAAGTACAAAAAATAAAGAAAATAAGATACAATGGATAATTTCAAAAAACATATAAAGAAGGCGATAGTACTGGGTTCGGGCGCACTGAAAATTGGCGAGGCCGGCGAATTTGACTACTCGGGATCACAAGCGCTCAAAGCTTTGAAGGAAGAAGGTGTTGAAACCATTCTTATAAACCCGAACATCGCAACCATTCAAACATCGGAAGAAATTGCCGATAAAATTTATTTTCTGCCTATAACAGCATATTTTGTTGAACAGGTCATCATAAAAGAAAAGCCACAAGGTATTTTACTTGCGTTTGGTGGACAAACAGCACTGAACTGTGGTGTTGAACTTTACAAAAATGGAATTCTCGAGAAATACAATCTTGAAGTTGTTGGTACCCCGGTACAATCAATTATTGACACCGAAGACCGCGACATTTTCTCAAAAATATTGCACAGCATCGATGTAAAAACCCCGAAAAGCATTGCCTGCAACAATATGGAAGAAGCCAAAAAAGCGATTGAAACCGTAGGCTTTCCAATAATAATACGCGCTGCTTATACCCTGGGGGGTTTAGGCTCTGGTTTCTGCTCCAACATGGAAGAACTCGAAGAAAGAGCAAGCAACGCTTTTTCATATTCGCCCCAAATTTTAATTGAAGAATCGATTAAAGGATGGAAAGAAGTTGAATACGAGGTTGTACGCGACCAGTTCGACAATTGCATTACCGTGTGTAACATGGAAAACTTCGACCCGCTGGGAATACACACCGGCGAAAGCATTGTGGTGGCCCCATCGCAAACGCTTACAAATAAGGAATACCATAAACTCAGGGAACTATCAATACGGATAATCAGGCGTATTGGCGTGGTGGGCGAATGCAACGTGCAATTTGCCCTCGACCCTTTTAGTGAGGACTACCGGGTTATTGAAGTGAACGCACGCTTAAGCCGCTCGTCGGCGCTGGCATCGAAAGCTACGGGTTACCCGCTGGCATTTGTTGCAGCAAAACTAGGCATGGGCTATGGCCTTCACCAGTTGAAAAACACCGTTACCAAAGTAACCACAGCCTGCTTTGAGCCATCCCTTGACTACGTGGTGTGTAAAATCCCACGCTGGGATTTGAGCAAGTTCTCGGGTGTATCGAAGCAAATTGGCAGCTCCATGAAATCGGTGGGCGAAATCATGTCGGTTGGGCGCAATTTTGAAGAAGCCATACAGAAAGGTTTACGCATGATTGGTCTTGGCATGCACGGCTTTGTGGGCAACAGCGACGAAATTACCATCGACACCATTGAGGAGGAACTCCCCCGCCCTACCGACCGCCGTATTTTTGCCATAGCCGAAGCATTTCACCGCGGATATACGGTTGAAGATATATACCAAAAAACAAAAATTGACCACTGGTTTTTATACAAGCTCGAAAACATTTATAAAATGCGCTGCGAGCTTTACAACTACAATTCGCTGAACGAACTGCCCGACGAAACCCTGCTGCAAGCCAAAAAAATTGGTTTTTCTGATTTTCAGGTAGCCCGCATGGTAATGAAGCTTAAAAGCGACAAGATGCAGGAAGGCTTACTTAGTGTACGTGCGCACCGTAAAGCAAAAAACATTCTTCCGTACATTAAACAAATTGATACACTGGCAGGCGAATATCCTGCACAAACCAACTACTTGTACGTAACTTACAACGCCAGCGAGCACGATATTGAGTTTGTGCACGACAACAAATCGGTTATAGTGCTGGGGTCGGGTGCTTACCGTATTGGTTCGTCGGTTGAGTTCGACTGGTGCGGTGTAAATGCCATCAACACCATTCGGAAAGAGGGCTACCGTGCAATAATGATAAACTATAACCCCGAAACTGTGAGTACCGATTACGACAACTGCGACCGTTTGTATTTCGATGAACTCAGCTTTGAACGTGTAATGGACATTGTTGACCTTGAAAACCCCATGGGCACTGTGGTTTCAACCGGGGGGCAAATACCCAACAACCTGGCCATGAAACTGCACTCGCAAAACGTACCCATACTGGGAACAACTGCCGAGAAAATAGATAATGCCGAAGACCGCCAGAAATTTTCATCGCTGCTCGATAAAATTGGTGTTGACCAACCACGATGGAGCGAATTATCGACCATTGAAGAAATACATAAATTTGTTGAAGAAGTTGGTTTTCCGGTGTTAATCAGGCCATCGTATGTGCTTTCGGGTGCGGCCATGAACGTGGTATCGAACAGCGACCAGTTAGAACATTTCCTTAGACTGGCAGTAAAAGTTTCGAAAGAACACCCCGTGGTAGTTTCGGAATTTATTGAACAAGCCAAAGAAATTGAAATAGATGCAGTGGCCGATAAAGGCGAAATTGTGGCTTACGCTATTTCGGAGCACGTTGAATTTGCCGGGGTACACTCGGGCGATGCAACCATAGTGTTCCCACCACAAAAACTATATATTGAAACCATTCGCCGTATAAAGCGCATTGCGCGCGAAGTGGCCAAAGGCCTCGAAATTTCGGGGCCGTTCAACATGCAGTTGCTCGCGAAGGATAACGACATTAAAGTAATTGAGTGCAACCTGAGGGCATCGCGCAGTTTCCCCTTTGTTTCGAAAGTAATGAAACTGAACCTGATTGAGCTTGCGACAAAAGTTATGCTTGACGTACCTTACACAAAGCCCGACAAATCGTTGTTCGAGCTTGACCACGTGGGAATAAAAGCCCCCCAGTTCTCGTTCCACCGCCTGCTCAATGCCGACCCCGTTTTGGGTGTGGATATGAGCTCAACCGGCGAAGTTGCATGCCTGGGCGATAACTATTACGAGGCCATTTTAAAATCGATGCTTTCGGTTGGATACAACATTCCAAAAAAGAATGTACTGATTTCATCGGGGCCAACACGTTCAAAAGTAGAATTGCTTAAATC
>SKHV01000082.1 GCA_007116765.1 Prolixibacteraceae bacterium
AAATTACAAATGACAAAATTTGAAAATGTGATGATTAAACGATTTGAAGATTAAACCCAAACAACTTATGAACTCATGCACCTATACACCTATGAACTTATGAACTGTCCAACTTCTCACTGTCTAATTACTCACTACTAACTAACTCACTGACTTACTGACTACTTTCTCATAGTCACATATCCAAACCGAGCTATAACCACAAAGCAAATAAATGGCAATATGAACGAGAAATTCACTGCCGGCATCCCCAATACAGTGCCCATGTCGATAATCATTCCCTGCAATGGGGGCATTAAAGCACCGCCCACAATGGCCATCACCAGGCCGGCAGCTCCCAGCGTGGCATCTTCTCCAATACCTTCGAGCGAAATACCGTAAATGGTCGGAAACATTAACGACATGAATGCCGATGTAGCCATAAGACAATACAAACCGCCCATACCTTGTATGAATATGGTACCGGATATGGAAATAATCCCACCTATTGCAAAAATCATTAGTAGCATGCGCGAATTAACATACCGCATTAAAAAAGTACTGATAAACCTGAAAGAAATAAACATGGCCATAGCCAGCATGTTGTAACGTTGGGCTACAGCCTTAGGTATCCCAAGGTTTTCGGCATAATGAATAATGAAGGTCCAGCACATAATTTGCACGCCCACGTAAAACACCTGGGCAATTACGCCCTGGCGGTAAACCTTATTCTTATACAAACGCTCAAACGATGACCGCACCGATGATTCAGGGTTTTCGCTGCGGGTATTGGGCATTTTGGCCACAATGAAAACCACAATCATAACAATAACCACCAAGCCCAAAGCCACGTATGGATTACGGATTACAGCAAGGTCGTGGGTACGGATGGCAGCTTTTTCGGCAA
Organism: Prolixibacteraceae bacterium; assembly: GCA_007116765.1. GTDB lineage: Bacteria > Bacteroidota > Bacteroidia > Bacteroidales > Prolixibacteraceae > Roseimarinus. Next base: position 887 of record SKHV01000082.1, read on the forward strand.
AACTGAGCGTTTCGAAAATAAGCTCGCCGGCACTGTTCCGAAGCTCAGACTGCAATGAGGCCAGTATTACGCTTGATGCTACGTACATACCAAGTATAGAACCCAGCGGATTGAACGACTGTGCCAGATTCAACCTTCGGGTTGAAGTTTTTACATGCCCCATGGAAAGAATGTAGGGGTTGGCCGTGGTTTCGAGAAATGCTAAACCGAAAGTTAATATATACAGCGAGGCCAGAAAGAAACCGAACATTTCGAATTGCGCTGCCGGTATAAACAGCAGAGCCCCGGTTGCATAAAAAGCCAAACCCAGTATGATAGCTTTTTTATAGCTGTATTTGCGTACAAACAAAGCTGCCGGAATGGCCATGGTGGCATAACCGCCGTAAAATGCAAACTGTACCATTGCGGCTTTTGCGTTCGATATTTCCATAATGGTGCGGAACGCAGCCACCAAGGGATTGGTTATGTCGTTGGCAAAGCCCCACAGCGCGAACAAACTGGTAACAATGATAAACGGTACCAGGTACTTTTTCTCAACAAGTTTTGGTTTAGACATTGGTTCAAATATTTCAGGTTATTTTGCAGTGAAAGTGTAAACACTTCCTTTATTGGTTTCAATATCGTACAAATAGCTTTGAGGCAAATCAAAACCACTCAACACTGCTTCAGGCGAAATTATCGGCTGTTTTATTTCCGGTATATGATAAAACGGATTAATGTTTGTGCCTTGTGCGGCAAGCAAAGTATTTTGCCCCTTTACCATAATTTCGTTTCCGGTCCTTAATCGCAGGTTTTCCCCCAGGTTCGATTTCACCACCAATTTTGTAAGCTGGTGGTTCTCCCACTCCATTTCAACAACTTCGAAACCGCCACGTGCCCTGAGTCCCGAAACTCGCCCTGCTGGCCAAATATCGGGCATGGCAGGCAACAGGTGAAGTGCCCCGTCGTGGCTCTGCATAAGCATTTCGGTGAGCCCCGAGGTAAAACCAAAGTTTCCATCGATTTGGAAAGGCGGGTGCGCATCGAACATATTGGGATAAGTACCGCCCATTTCGGAATGTGCACGCGCGTTTGTGTTGCGCCCCACAAGCTTGATTTGTTCGCACATGAGTTTGTAGGCATGATTACCGTCCAACAGCCTTGCCCAAAGGTTTATTTTCCAGTTAATGGACCATCCGGTCGATGGGTCGCCACGGTGTATCAAAGTAGTGCGCGAAGCATCGGCAAGTTCGGGCGTACGCAGGGGTGTAATGTGGTTCGAAGGAAATAATCCGTACAAATGCGAAATATGCCTGTGTTTATCGTTGGGGTTGTCCCAATCGTGCATCCACTCCTGCAACTGTCCGTGCCGGCCAATTTGCATAGGTGGCAGTAAGTTGAGCACACGTTCCATTTCGGACACCAATTCTTCATCGACACCTAAAATTTCGGCTGCGCGTATGGTTCTGGTAAAAAGGTCGAATACCAACTGGTTGTCCATGGTAGCACCGGCCACAATGGATGATTGATGGTGAATGGAAGGCGAGTTCTCGGGTGAGTTGGAAGGTACTACCACCATCCAACCATTTTCAGGCTCTTCGACCATAAACGACAGACAGAACTCAACTGCGCCCTTCAATACATCGTACACCGAACGTAAATATTCTGCATCGCCGCTGTAATCAAATTTATCGAACAGGTGCTGGCTCAGCCACACGCCCCCCATGGGCCACATGCCCCAATACGAACCGTCAACCGGCCCTGTAATGCGCCACACATCGGTATTGTGGTGAGTAACCCAGCCATCGGCGCCGTACATGCTTTGGGCTGTTTCACGACCGGCTTCAGAAAGTTCACGTACCATTTGAATCATAGGCTCGTGCAGTTCCGGTAAATTGGTTGGTTCGGCAGGCCAATAGTTCATTTCGGCATTAATGTTCAGCGTATATTTGCTGTCCCATGCCGGGAAAAGCTGGTCGGTCCAAATGCCCTGTAAATTGGCAGGCTGTGTACCCGGCTGCGAGGAGCTGATTAGCAAATAGCGGCCAAACTGGAAATAAAGTGCGGCCATGGACGGGTCGTTGCCCCGGCTGAACTGTTCAATGCGCACATCGGTAGGGTTCTTCACAGAGTCGGTTTGACCCAAATCAAGCGATACCCGGTTGAAATAATCCTGATAGAACGCCGTGTGCGATTTCAGCATTTTGGCATATTCTTTATTAAGTGCTGCCGACAAATACTTTTGTGCCTGATCTTCGGCATTGCCGCTTATATCGGTATAATCGATAAAATTGGTGCCTATGGAAACCATTATGTCCACACTGTTGGCATTTTCAATTTTCAGTTCGTTGTTCAATGCACTCACCGTACCACCTTTGGGCAACACTTTGGCTAAAACAACAAATTCAACTTTTCCCTCAACCGTTTCGTGACTGCTGGTAATACCGCTCATACGGAGCATGTCGTTGCCCATTGTGCTAACATCCACATTGCCCGGTCTGTCGAGCATTGCCGAGAAATTGATTGCACCTGCTTTGTCGGCGCTTAAGCGTACCATCACGACCTCGTCGGTGAATGATGAGAACATTTCGCGTGAGTATTGCACCCCGTCGACCATGTAACGTGTTGTAGCCACGGCACGTTCAATATCGAGTTCACGGTAAAAATCGGTGAAATTCTCGTGCCCCTCGAAATTGAGCCTGAGGTTACCGGCAGTTTGATAAGGCTGACCGTGCGATTTTCGGGTTATTATTTTCTGATTGGCCACATCCTGTGCTTCGATGTATTTCCCATCGAAAATAAGCTGACGCACAAGCGGAAGGGCTTCAAGCGCATCGGGATTGTCGTTGCGGTTGGGGCTGCCTGCCCAAATGGTATTCTCGTTAAGCTGAATGAGCTCGTTGGCCGGAATACCAAAAACCATGGCTCCCAAACGACCGTTTCCAATTGGTAATGCCTCTTCCCACATATTTGCGGGTTCGGGATACCACAGTTTCAAATCGGTTTCGTGTTTCTCGCTACTGCATGAGCAGATTACAAGTGAAAGTAGAAGTAAGTTGATAAATTGTTTCATTGTTATTATTTTTTAGTCATTGGTCATCCCGATAGCTATCGGGAGTCATTAGAGTCATTGGTCATTAGTCATTAGTCATTGGTCTCTGCTTATGCCCTGAACTAGTATCTTGTGTCTTGTGTTTTATGTCTAGCATCTAGCGTCTAGTATCTAGCGTCTAGTATCTAGCATCTAGCGTCTAGTATCTAATGTCTAGATTCTTTCAAGGCGTAACCCCTTTCTTCAAAATGATGTTCCCGTACTTGGCTGTTTCGCCGGTCATGAGCACGGCAAAGGCACTTTGGGTACGTTCGTAAAATGCAAACCGGTCAATGCGCTCAATTGGAGCTACACTGGGATTGGTTTTGCGAATTGCCTCAAGATAGTTTCGCTCAACCACCGGATCGAGCGTATCGCCTTCAACCGCAGCCATCATCACCAAAGGATGAGGCACATAACTGTCGAGTTCAAAAAGTGGAAGTATGGCTTCAAGTAAATCGGGTATGCGCAGCCCGTCGGCTCGCAGTACGTTTTTATTGAAGGTTTCGCCCGGAAAATGGGCATCGGCCAACACTATTTCATCGCCATGCCCCATGCGGGCAAGAGTAGCAAGTAGTTCGGGGCTGATTATTGGTGAAATTCCTTTTAACATTTTATTATGATTTTTATTTAGTTTTCTATTATTTGAACTTCAAACTCTTTCATTAAATTGCAATTGATGTTCTTATTGTTTATACAATCGAACAGCAGGTTAAACGTAGCCTCGGCAATTTCTTTTTCGGGCTGCTGAATAAATGTCACACCTGGATATACTTCCGATAACCCAAGATAACCACCAAATGTAGCCAGAGCAATTTGTTTGTTTTGCCTTTTCAATTCGGAATAAACCCCCTGCATCAGCAAGTGCGAGTCGCAAATAATGGCATCGGGGACTGTGGTTTCACCAAGCAGCAAGCGGGTTAGTTGAATGCCGTTTTCAATATTCAAACCATCGAATGAGTCAATAACCCGCATATAAGCAAGTTTGTTTTTTCCTATTCCGGCGTCATACCCTTTATGGCGTTCGTGATAAAGAATTACGCTGGTTTTACCACTTAAATAGGCAATCCTTGAATAACCCTTTTCAACCAGCTTGTTTACGACCTGTTCAACTGCTCCACTGTTGTTAATTGTTACTGTGGGAACATTCAATTTTTTATCGACCCTGTCGAACAGCACCAGGGGAATATGGTAATCGTCTAAGAGTTTAAAATGACCTGCATCGACAGTTTCCATAGATAACGAAGCAATTACCCCTGACATATTATTCTGCAACACCGCGTTTATTATTTCTTTTTCTTGCGAAATGCTTTCGTTCGATTGGAAAACGGAAACAATAAACCCCTTTTTGAAAGAATAGTTGGTAATATAGCTGATAATGTTTGAGAAGAAATTGTGGTGGATATTGGGCACAATAACACCAATAACATTGCTTGCATTTCCCCTGAGTTGAAGGGCATTCCGGTTAATGAGGTATCCGTGTTTTTTTGCATAAGCCAATACCCGCTTTTTTGTATCGGCGTTAATCGCATTATCGTTTCGCAGTGCACGCGACACGGTAGAATGGTGCAATTCGAGTGCAAAGGCTATATCTTTTATGGTTATCCGTTTCATTTCCACAGATGCATGAATTGCAAATATATAATTTTTATGCACACGTGTGCAATTTGGCAATAAAAAATATTTTTTTGCACCTAAAATTGTATATATCCGGTTTATTGGCACCCATGCCGAATATGACAAAATTAAGGATTGTTCAATAATTTAAAAATAGAATGATATGAAACGGATATTAAGCAACGTAGAATACGAAGCCATTATGATCAGGGTAAATGAACTTGTGGAAATAGTGGACGACCATACCCCTTCGTAAGTGAATATCTTACCGGGAAATCGGAACCTACTTTGCAAGTAGCACGAAGGATACAAAAACAATTGAATATTGATGCCAGCGTGATACTGGGTACAGTATAATATGAATAGTATCTACCAATGACAGATTTATGTATTAGCCTATATATTAGCAACTTCTATTATTAAGATTTTTATTGTTAAATTCTATCTTCCGGACTGCCTGTCCGGCAGGAAGGCCAGTTTACGGTCGTTCTTTTATTGAACAGACTACCATGGCCGGCTTTTAATTTCTTTTAGAAACTGTTTAAATTTATATTGAACCCACTTCGGGGTTCCAAATTGCTTATTTAATTTACCAAAATGGGTTTAATTTGAATTGAAAATCGGTGTAGCCAATAATAGTGGGTTTCGGCGTGAGCTCAGCCGAACGGTGTTAACCCACGGAATATGAGCAAAATAATTTGAGACTAAAAATGGTTTTCTCACCAATCAGCTCTGAAAATAATCACAACTTCAAACATATTTCTCTATGGTATATCATTATAAGATGATGCACCTGAAAATGGGCTTACTTATTATTTTCCAGCCGTTTCTAGCCTCAAAGCTGAATTTAAGAAACCTGTAACTTTTCTGGTAACTGAAACCAGAAGCAAAAAATCAACATTACTTTTATCAAAAGAAATAATTATTGATAAAAACCTTTAGCCTTAGCCTGAATAAGCAAGTTCCCCATTGCAGCTCCCTCAACCGGGCCGCACAGTATTTTTTTTCCTGTTAAGTTCGCAGTTGTATTACACAGTAATTCCGATTTGGAGCCACCTCCGGTAATGTGTATTTCCGAAAATGTTTTATTGCTCAGTCGTTCCAAATCGCCAATAGTTCGTGCTAATGAATGCGACAGGCTCTCGTATACACACCGGTAATAATGAGCCTCGGAAGCAGGCAGTGGTAAATTGTGTTCTTCAAGATATGCATCAATGGCCTGTTTCATATTTTCAGGATTGTAAAAACGCTCATCGTTGGTATCAATGAGCATATTGCCCACTTCAATTTTTTCAACCATCCGGTCAATTTCGGGATAAGTATGTACATTGCCAAAAGCAGCCCTGAGCTGCTGCACTATCCAAAGCCCCATGAGGTTTTTCAGTTGCCTGAATTGCCCGTTAGCGGCTATTTCGTTGGTAATGCCCATTTCATAAGCTTCGCGGCTAAGCAGGGGCTTGTTGCTCAGGATACCTACAATACACCACGTTCCGGTCGAAATAAAAACAGAGGCGGAACCGGAGAAGGGAATTGCAGCCACGGCTGAAGCGGTATCGTGACCGGCCACTGCTATAATATCGGGGCTATGTTTCCCAAAACCTTTTAACTGCCCTAAAACGGTTCCGGGCATAGTAATGGTTTTGGAAAGCTTGTTGCCAATGCCTAAATGCTCAACTATTTCCTTATCCCAGTTTTTTGTTTCTACATTCAGCATTTGAGTTGTACCGGCAAGTGTTAGCTCGTTGGCTATTGTACCCGACAGGAAGTAGTTGATGTAATCGGCCATAAACAGAATATTGCCGGTACGTTTTAACAACTCACTACCCTTCAGGCTTAAAAACTGATAAAGCGAATTGAAAATATTGTAATTGATTCCGGTGCGACAGAATGTTTCATAATCGCCCATGGTTTTGCCCCATTCTCCGCGCATGCCTTTTGTGCGGGCATCGCGGTATGCAACCGGGTTTTCGAGCGGTTCGCCGTTATGATCCAGCAGTACAAAATCAACTCCCCATGAGTCAACCCCAATGCTGCTGATTTTCACAGGCGATTCGGTAATGGCTTTTTGAATGCCTTTTCGTAATTGCTCTTTTATGTATGTAAGGTTCCATCGCTCGTGGCCATTGTCGAATTCAATCACATTATCGAAGCGCCAAACTTCTTCCATTTCAAGCTTATCGGAAAAAATACCCCGAACAATACGAATACTTCCGGCACCCATATCGATGGCAAGGCATGAAAATGGTTTCTCGTTTTGTTGTTTTTTCATTGTCAATAAGTCAATTGTCAATAGTCAGTAGTCAATAAGTCAATAAGTCGATTGTCAATAGCAAAAAACTTCGCCTTTGGTAAAGTGAAAAATATAGCTAACAAGCTCAGTATATTAGTGTCATTAGCTACGCTGAACTTCGTTTCCGACGTTAGGCGGGATCCTTCGGCAAGCTCAGGATGACACATCAAATGAAACAGTTAGTTAAGAGTCATTAGTCAGTAGTCAATGACTAGTGACTAGTGACTAGTGACTTTTTTTTACAACCTTTTTGCCCTGAGGCGTTTGGCTTCGTTTTCGCCCCCGTTTATCAAATACATAAGCGGCTGTGGACGGTCGGTTGCTTCAATTAAGGCAGGGCGTGCCTGCCATGGGGCTACCGACAGAACATTAGTCAAATCCATCCAGTATTGTAGCACCGAGGGTTTTAGCCCCCAGGTCATGTGGAAATGGTTCGCGGGTGCATATTGTTTGTATTCGGCCATGGAAGCGTATTTTGGTACAATCCAACTGTGCGGCCAGGTAACGTTTGAGCTATTGGCCACAAAATCGGCCAGTTTTTCGGGCAGGTCAACCGTTTCGGCCTCGTCCCAAATCAGGCTGAACATGCCGTTCAGGTGGCTGTAGGTAAGTCGACTTGCAATACCCTTGATACCTCCGGGTGAAATAAAATTCACGCTGTTGCCACCACCGGGAAAGTAATCTTTATCGGCTGCCGGCATTGATATATTCTTGAGTATTTCGTGAACAGGGGTACCCGGCATTGAAGCCCAGTTTAAGCTTGCCGAGCCCGAATTATCGCCATCGACAATGCCTTTGCGTGCCCATAGCTCGTCGCCCTTAACATTTATACCAAGATCCCTTGCACGTGCTACCAACTCGGCAGGTTCCCACACTTTTCGGAAATCCATGAACAAAGGCGGGTTGCCTCCGCTCAGCCATGTTTTGAAAAGCATAGTCAAGGTTCCCTGCATATCGGCTTCGGTGCCAAAAGGCATTACGGGCTTTTCGCCGTTATGGTCGAAAGTTGAATTGAAAAGCGATTCGGCCATATCGCATATTGGCAGCGGGTTTCCACGGCGGTCGCTCCCCCACTCCAACTGGTTCATAAATGCTCCGCCCACTGCATTCAGGTCTTTAAGCAGGTCGCGAATAATGAGGTACATCGCCAGCGATTGGTCGAGCTTTTCGCTTCCATTTGGCAATGAAGTATCGATGTATTTGAGTTTACTCTCGCACCAGTGGCGCAATGCTTTCAATTCTTCTTTGTCGTAATCTTTTTTAAGCAACTTATCCGAAAGCAACTTCATATCGAGGCGGGTTACTTCTACCCCAAAGGTTTCGCGTGTTGCATTTACATGAGCAAGGGCGGTTTCCATGCCCATTGAATCGTGTCCGAAACAAACTACCCTGCGCCCTTTCAAGCCAACAAAGGTTACCGCGGCATAGATCCAATCAATCAATGCTTCGAGCGTATGCCCCTGGATATTGGGTCTCAGACCGGTATCGTCCCAGTTGCCCACATTAAGGTGCGTTAAGCGTCCCTGCTGGGCAAAAGCACCGTTTACAGCCTGAGCAAATACCACGCCCGGTTTAGGTGCGCTGTTTCCACAAGTAATGTTAAGGGGAGTGTCCTTGGGGAAATGTGCCATCAGGCTCATTAATGTCAACTGCGGGAAAGCCCAAGTATCGGGCGTGCAAACCACCACGCTAACCCCTTCTTCTTTAAACTGTTGAGCAACAATGTCGGCTTCAGGTTCTCCGTCGATCAACACAGGCGACCACACTACCCGTACATTGACTCCGGAAGTGAAATGAATATTTTCAGACAAGTGAACGGCAATCATTTCCACAATATTCACGGTGCGGGTGCGTGAATCTTCATCCACGCGTGGATCGCAGGGTGCACATACCCCAATGCATATTGTATTTGAATTTTTACTATTTTCAGTTCGATTCAATTTTTTAAGTTCCATAGTATTCATGATTTATGTTAGTTCGTACAAATATATTGAAAAACAGTATTGCATCATTGCCTGCAAATTGTTATTTTGTGTCCGAAATTAACATTCATTATTATGGGCTGGAAAAATACTTACGAATCGAAGATTGACCCCTCGGGAATTAAGCAAAACTTTTTGCCCTTAAATTTGAGCGTACACTGTTGCCGTTATTGGAAATTGAATGAATGGGAGTACCGAAATATGTCGTTTCCTTTTTGGCGGCTTTACTACAATACTATAGAAGGAGCATCGGTAAGTTTCAAAAACGAAACTATTATGCTCAATGAAAATATTGTTTTACTAATACCTCCTCATACTTCTTTTGCCACATCGCTTCGACCTAAAAATGTGGAAAGCCTTTCAGGTAATCGTATTGAGTCGGCTGAGGAGTTAAACTTAATTCACGATATTGGCATGGTCGACCATTTGTTTGTCCATTTTAATCTTGGATTTCAGTTCGACAATATCACAAGCGGATTGTATTCTTTTGAAGTGGATGAAAACACAAAAGAAATACTCGATAAACTCCGATTCCTAGTAATTGAAGAGGGTATAGTGTTTGGCCACTCAAGCTCTCTCCTACTGTACCATTTAATACTGAAATTAGTCAATAAAATTGATAAGAATAAATGGAACGAAAAAGCAACCGATTCACGGATTTTAAAAATTATTGAATACATCGACAGTAATTATCGTTCAGAAATGAGTAACGAATTTCTAGCTCAAATGGTCAATCTGGCACCCAATTCTTTATTGAGGCTTTTTAATCAATCAATGGGTAACACCATTCAACGTCACATACAACAAACCCGTATCAATAAAGCCATTCTAGAGCTTTGCAGCAGCGACGATACCATTGATGAAATTGCACAACGTTGCGGATTTAGCGAGCGTTATCATTTTTCGAAGGTATTTAAGCGCATTGTGGGTATTTCGCCTGCACGATATCGCCAACAAAAAACATATTAAACGCGAGCATTTCTTTTTGAACAAAAATCATGAAAAAGAATAAAAAGTATTACTTATAATTTTTATATTTGCGCCCGTTAAAGCCCAAATGGCGGAATTGGTAGACGCGCTAGTTTCAGGGACTAGTATTCGCAAGGATGTGCAGGTTCGAGTCCTGTTTTGGGCACAGCATCAATAAACAAAGGCTTGTAAATCATATATTTACAAGCCTTTGTTATTGCAAATACCAAGAAAACCTCCCATTCATAAATATTTTAATTTACTTTACAACTTTCATAAAAACCCCCTGCTTTTGCCAAAACTCCAGTAACTTTTCAGCGTGTTCTTACAACGATACCGAAATAAGTTCGTTTCCTAAATTGTGTAAGGCCTGTTTTATTCGCTTTTGATGTTGTGGCCGGGGTTTTGAATGGTCTGTGGCATAATGACCCAACTGGCGTTGGTTAATGCCTGTAAGCTTTTCGAGTGCAACACGTGTAAAAAAACTTCAAGACTCTCAACACATGCCATGTAGTTGTTTTCGCTTTTGGCTATTGTTACATATACCGTTTCCATACCTTTTCCCTTTAATGATTTAAAATTTCACTCCCGATTGTTTTTTGATACTATTCAGGATAAACCCGAAAACATCATCCGAAAATTTTTATATTTGAAGTAGAATTATGAAGAATAATTCTACTAACCTAAAATTGAATTTGTATGAAAAATTTATTTCAAGTATTGAGTTTATTCGTTCTTGCTGCATTTGCACTTAGCTCATGTACTCCGGCACAACAAACCGACTTATCGGAACTCAACTTAATCCCTATTCCTTGTAAAATTGAAGCCGGAAATGGTTATTTTGAAATTGATAATCAAACCAAAATTATACTTGACAATCAAAATTCCGAACTAGGAGAGGTAGCTCAAATGCTTATTAAGCATTTATGTGTGGCTACAGGATTTGACTTTGTTATAGAGAATAAAAGTGCTCGAAATTCAAAAAACAGCATATTGTTTCAGTTGAATGACGACAAAGAACTTGGTCGCGAAGGATATGATATTGACGTGAACCCAAAGCAGATTAGCATAAATTCAAACACACCCGAAGGGGCATTCAGAGCTATTCAGACACTACGTCAGCTTTTGCCTGCCGAAATTGAAAAAAGTGAATTTGTGGAAAAAGAATGGAAAGTTCCTTCGCTTAGTATACGTGACTATCCCCGATTCGAACATCGTGGAGCCATGCTTGATGTATCGCGTCATTTCTTTGGCGTTGAAGACGTAAAGCGCTTTATCGATTTTTTAGCGGCCTACAAGATGAATAAATTTCATATGCATTTATCCGACGATCAGGGTTGGCGCATTGAAATCAAATCGTGGCCAAAACTTACCTCTATTGGTGGCCAAACACAAGTTGGTGGTGGTTACGGAGGCTATTACACACAGAATGAATATACTGAAATTGTAAACTATGCACATAAACGCTACATAACCTTGATACCCGAAATTGATATGCCCGGTCACACCAATGCCGCTCTGGCCTCATATCCCGAATTAAATGAAGATGGCATAGCAACAGAGCTATATACCGGGACTACAGTGGGCTTTAGCACCTTGGCTACACGCAAAGAAATTACATACAAATTTGTGGATGATGTGATCAGAGAGTTGGCCGAGCTAACTCCAGGTCCCTATATTCATATTGGAGGCGACGAATCGCTGGTAACCGAGAAAGATGACTACATTTACTTTATAGACAGAGTGCAGGACATTGTACTATCGTATGGAAAAACTATGGTTGGGTGGGACGAAATAGCACATGCGAACTTAAAACCCAACGCAATTGCCCAATTTTGGGCTCATAAAGAAAATGCAATTCTTGCTGCTGAAAAAAAAGGAAAAGTGATCTTTTCTCCGGCTCAAAATATTTATTTAGACATGAAATACGATTCGACTACACAACTTGGTCTAAGCTGGGCCGGCTATACCGAGGTGATGGAATCGTATGACTGGGATCCTGCATCCCTGATTCCTGATTTCGACGAAAGCAATATTTACGGTGTTGAATCTCCTCTTTGGTCAGAAACCATAGAAACAATGAGCGACATTGAATATATGGTATTTCCTCGTTTGCCGGGCATTGCTGAAATAGCCTGGTCAAAACCCGAATTACGCGACTGGGATACTTACAAATACCGACTATCGGCTCATAAAGACCGTTTTGAAGCAATGAACATTAATTACTACAACTCACCTCAGATACCATAGTTTAAATTGAAATACTCAAGATTACTATCGGTGAAAGTACTTTACCGTTAAAAAAAGTGCATTCACCGATATTTTTATGGCATAGTGTAACTATACGTCGAATTCATCGTCGTATAGGATGAAAACACAAATTATTAATTTATAAAACCTTTATGTCATGAAACTACAAATTATTGCATTAACACTTTTAATTTCGGCTTTTACTACAGCCACATTTGCTAACCATACTGATGATATTGTCAGTGGAAACTCACACACTGAATTTGGTGAATACTTACTTACAGGCGGAGACAATTATCAGGTAATAAACAATGTTGCCTATCGCACTTGGGAACTGAAATATCCAGAAACAGGTAAAACATTTGTTGTGTATATGACACCCGGAAGCGAAAAAAACTGCTGTTTTATTGTTCGTGGAGAAAATTTTGAAATTCAGTATTCAAAAAACGAGAATGGATTTGGCGCCAAAATGGTTGACAGCTCCATGCGTACAATAAGCAGGAAAGAGTTATTGAAAAAAATTGACCGCCATTCTCTTCAAGGTCAGGAAATACTCACTCAGAATACTCTAACAGTAGATGAATATTTGGGAATGATTGCCTGTTTTATGCCACTACTTTTCGGATAATAATGCCTGGATTGTTGCAAGCTAATTACAACGCCGGAAATACCTTTTCAACGTAAAGGCATTTCCGGCGTTACATTTTTATTAAAAAAATGATTCACCCCATTATCACTAGTCAAAAGGATGTTCCTGATCGTATATAAAACTCTTGTTGTATTGTTGCATCGCTTGTAAGCTCATTCCCATGTTTGAGAATCCTCCGTCGTGGAAAAGGTTTTGCATGGTCACTTTGCGTGTCAGGTCTGAGAACATTGTCAAACAATAATCGGCACACTCATCGGCCGATGCATTACCTAATGGCGACATGCGCTCAGAAAAATCCATTAAGTGATCGAAACCTTTAACCCCCTGTCCTGCAGTTGTGAGAGTAGGCGATTGCGAAATAGTATTGATTCGTACATTTTTTTCGCGACCATATATATATCCAAAACTACGGGCAATTGATTCAAGCAGCGATTTGGCATCGGCCATATCGTTGTAACCATAAAATGTACGCTGTGCAGCCACATAACTCAAAGCTAAAATTGAGCCCCATTGATTAAGCGCATCTTTTTTACGGCAAACCTGAATTACTTTATGAAAAGAAACAGCCGAAACATCAAGCGTTTTTTGAAGATAATTATAGTCGAGATTACTGTAATGACGACCTTTACGCACATTTGGTGACATTCCAATTGAATGCAATATAAAATCAATTTTCCCACCTAAATGCTCAATCGATTTATCAAATAAAATTTCTAAATCTTCAACGCTAGTCGCATCAGCAGGAATTACTATTGTATTCAGCTTTTTTGCCAGTTTTTCGGTTTCGCCCATTCGCATAGCCATTGCCGTGTTCGTAAGCACTACCTGAGCACCTTGCTCAACTGCTTTCTCCGCAACTTTCCAGGCAATCGATAATTCGTTTAATGCACCAAATACTATCCCTCTTTTGCCTTCAAGTAAATTACAACTCATATTTTTGTTTTTCGTTAAGTATATTATTTCTGATTAACTATGAAACAGCGAAAATAGAACCAAGGTTTAAAACTATGCTTCTTTTAAACCTAAAAATAAGTGAAATATACATTGAAAAACTAATAATCATCATAATTTACTGATTTTCTGAAATTAAGAAAATTGGATAATATGTTATAAAACATCGATTGTTCAACTTCAAAATACATTTGTTCGAAAAAGAAGAGTAATAACCTGAGTACAACTAAAAATTTTTAACTCCGATAGCAGGTTAATAGGAAGCATCATCACTTCAAAAAACTATTAAAAATGCACTATTTTTCAGTTCATTTCTAACAAAGCATCTTGTTTTTAGGTGAAATTATTGAAAACGTAGCAAACTAAATAACTGTATTATTATACAACTTTTAATTTAAAGCATCGTATTTATATAAAAAATTTAAATTATTCGAGCAATTTCTGAATTAAAAACTCTATTCTTTTATACCTATCATACAATAACATAATGATTAAAACACCTGTTGCAAACGTTTGCAGAAATAAAGCACGATGTAAATTTTCGGTTAAATATTTTTTGAGTTTTAAAATTAATCCTATATTAGCACCACATTTAAGAAAGATGATTTTATTAATGTATAAACATTATTAATCTTCCTTTTCTCTTTAAACCATCATCTATTTTCTGATCTAACTAAACTATGAACAGCCGGGTTATCAAAAAGATAGCCCGCTTTTCTTTTGGACAAATCCGATAAGTATCAGACTATCAGCATTTTAAAAGCTTCAGCAATAGCATAAGGGCTAAAATCATATTCTCTGAGTTAAGTTTGAACAGTTTCTTAGGCTGCCAAAAACTTTTTTAAATCAGCATCAACTTCGCCAGGCACGTTAATTCCAAATTCTTTCACCAAAAAATCGGCTACGACAGGCGAAATGAAAGCCGGTAAAGTGGGACCCAGGTGAATATTTTTCACCCCAAGGTAAAGCAAAGCAAGCAATACAATTACAGCCTTTTGCTCGTACCATGCAATGTTGTAAACTATGGGAAGTTCGTTGATATCGTTCAGTTCGAAAACTTCTTTAAGCTTCAGTGCAATAACTGCCAACGAGTATGAATCGTTGCACTGGCCGGCATCCAATACACGTGGAATTCCTCCGATATCGCCCAATTCGAGCTTATTGTAACGATATTTTGCACAACCGGCAGTAAGTATTACGGTGTCGGAAGGTAATTTCTGAGCAAACTCGGTATAATAATCACGCGATTTCATGCGACCATCGCAACCTGCCATTACAAAGAATTTTCGTATAGCACCGGTTTTCACGGCATCAACCACTTTATCGGCCAGTTGCATTACCTGGTTGTGGGCAAAACCCCCAACAATTGTTCCTTCTTCGATTTGTATAGGAGCAGCACACTTTTTAGCGTGCTCGATAATTTCTGAAAAGTCTTTCGGATTTCCGGCTTCGCGGTCGGCAATGTGCTTAACCCCTTTAAACCCCGATGAACCTGTTGTATAAACGCGGTCTTTGTAACTATCGGCCGGTGGCACAAGGCAGTTGGTAGTGAACAGAACCGGGCCGTTAAATGCTTCAAATTCTTCTTTTTGTTTCCACCATGCATTACCGTAGTTCCCCACAAAATGTTCGTATTTTTTGAATTTTGGATAGTAGTTGGCCGGTAACATCTCGCTGTGTGTATATACATCAACGCCTGTTCCTTCGGTTTGTGCAAGCAAGTCCTCCATGTCTTTCAAATCGTGGCCACTAATTAAAATTGCCGGATTGTTGCGCGTACCAATATTCACTTCGGTAATTTCGGGGTTCCCGTAGCTTTCGGTATTGGCTTTATCGAGCAAAGCCATCACCTCTACCCCATATTTGCCGGTTTCGGTAACCAATGCCACCAACTCGTCCATAGCAATATCGGAACGGGTAGTTTGTGCCAGTGCTTTGCTCAAAAATGCATAAACACCTTCGTTTGAAAATCCTAAATTAGCGGCATGCTCAGCATAGGCAGCTATACCTTTTAGCCCGTAAACCACAAGCTCTTTCAACGAACGGATGTTTTCATCGGCTTCGCTTTTAATGCCAATAACTTTCGCTTTAATGTGCATGGCTGTTGAGTTGCTCGTTTCCCAACTTACCGACTCATGCATATTAGCTGGTAGTTCAGTCCCCTTTGCCGCAAGGGTTTTGATAAGTGAACCACGCACTTTAAAACCTTCTTTTATTTTCTGAATTATTTTTTCGTCATCGAAATTAGCATTGGTTATGGTCACAAAAAGAGCTTCGTAAATGAATTTATCGGCTGCTTCAACTTTTATGGCATTGTGGTTTGCCAATTCATTCAAAATAGCCACACCTTTCGATACAAACACCAGTAAATCCTGCAAGTTCGATACATCGTCGGTTTTACCACATACCCCTTTTACGGTGCATCCCGTACCTTTTGCCGCTTCTTGGCACTGAAAACAAAACATATTATCTGCACCAACACTCTTTGTTTCTAACACTTGATTTTGCATACTAAAAATATTTATTTGATTTTATTGATTCTCTTTGCTACAAAAATATAAGACTTGCGAATCTTGAATTGTCACATGTGTTACAACTACTATAAATAATTTGTAAAATATTCGCTTATCAGATTAGAAAAATGGAGTACAAAAAAACATTAGCTTTGTTAAAAACAACTTATGAAGATTAAAATTCGGCTTCTCATAATACTTACTATGCTCTTTGCCATAGCATTTAGCAGCAAATCAATGGACACAAAACTTCAATCTAAACTCAACACACAGGGTAATAAACAAACACAATTCATCATTGGGCAAGACCTTTCGTACGTGAACATGATGGAAGATTGTGGTGCCCAATACCGTGAAAATGGAGAATTAAAAGATGTGTATCAAATATTTGCCGACAATGGCACCGACCTTGTTCGCGTAAGGCTTTGGCATAATCCCGACTGGCAGGTAATCCTATCTCAACCCGAAGGGGTGAAAGCCCAATACAGCAATTTCAACGATGTAAAAGAAACAATCCACAGGGCTAAATCAGTCGGTATGCAAGTAATGCTTGATATACATTTCTCCGATTTTTGGTGCGACCCAGGACGGCAAATCGTGCCCAAGGCTTGGGAGGCCATTGCAAATAACGAAGCCATTTTACAGGATTCAGTTTACAACTATGTTACTCAAACACTTACCGCTTTAAACAACGAAAATTTAATGCCCGAATATGTAAAAATTGGCAACGAAAACAACAGCGGCATAATGACACATACCGGTATGGACAGCCAGTACAGGGGAATAAACCAAGTAAGCAATTCGTGGGAACGACATGCAAAACTTTTCAATGCAGGCATAAAAGCCGTGCGCGATGTTTCTGCCGAAACTGCTATAAAACCACAAATTGCACTGCACGTGGCCGACCATAGCAAGGTTGCATGGTTTTATAACAACCTCATCCAGAATGGCGTTACCGATTTCGACATTATGGGCTTTACCTACTATTACTCCTACCATGGAGGCTCGCCGGCAGATGCTGGGTCAGTTATCCGCAATGTTTTGAATACACACCCCGGATATGAAGCCATGGTGGTTGAAACCGGCTATTTGTGGGATACCGAAAACATCGACAACCTTGGGAATATAATTACCAACCCCCACCCCGGTTACCTGCCGGTATCACCAGCCAATCAGCTTAAGTTTATGGTCGATTTATCAAACGAAGTTTACAATGCAGGCGGCAGCGGTGTAATTTTCTGGGAACCGGCATGGGTTTCAACCCCCTGCTCTACCCCATGGGGCACAGGCTCATCGCACGAGCATGTAGCCTTCTTCGACCACCGCGACAAGCTCAATTACATGAAACACGGAGGAGGTGGCTGGCCAAACGCGTTCAAATCGGGCGATGTTCCTGATGAAGTAAACGTTACTTTTCGAGTTGACATGACCGGACAGGATGTTTCACAAGGCGTTTACATTGTTGGGCAAATGACCAACTGGGACTTTGTGCAAATGGACAACAAAGGAAGTAACATTTATTCTACATCGTTTGTGCTTCAACCCGGCGAAGTATATGCTTATTACTTTATTAGAAACAACAACTGGGACAATTATCAGTCATACCGGGAAACTATACCTGTAGAATGTGCCTATTCGGCCGAACTGCTCAACGACCCCGATTGGGATACCGACCGAGCATTTATTGTTCCTGAAAACGATACAGTTATTGCATATATGTGGGCATCGTGCGAAACTTTTGTAAGCAATACTGAAGATTTTGAATGGAAAAACACTTTCAAAATATACCCCAACCCAAGTCTCAACAAAGAAATTTTCATCGAAAACAACAATTTCAATTTTCAAAAATCAAGAATTGAATTAATCGATTCAAAGGGCAATACAACAATTCCGGCCTTTATCAATATTGAAAACCACAAAGTCAACATCAAACTAAACCACTCCAGAAATGGCATTTACATTATAAAAATAACAGATGGCCTAACTACTTATACCAACAAAATAATGTTTCTCTAAAACACTGTATTATGAAAAAAATATTAAACAAGCTGTTTCTCGTTACAGCCTTGATCATCTCAATATTGATTTCGTGCAATAGCAAAGAAAATAAAACCGGTGACGATTTTATGATTGGTGCAGATATTTCGGTTTTGAAAAAAGTTGAAGATTACGGAGGAACCTATACTTGGCGGGGAGAAGAACGCGAAGCTCTTGAAATTTTCACTGAAAACGGCTACAATTATGCACGTTTGAGGCTTTTTCACACCCCAAACATGCGTGGCCCTGTATGCAATTCACTTGAATACACCATTGAATTATCGAAGCAGGTTAAAGCTGCCGGCATGAAACTTATGCTCAACTTTCATTACTCCGACACCTGGGCCGACCCACAAAAGCAATTTAAGCCCAAAGCGTGGGAAGGATTACCATTCAACATTCTCACCGACAGCGTTTACCAATACAGCTTCGATGTAATTAAAGCAATGGGGGCAGCCGGCGTTTTACCCGATATAGTGCAGGTTGGAAATGAAATAACACCAGGCATGATTTGGCCCGACGGACTGATACACAAAGAAGATGGCGAAGACTGGGAAAGTTTTACCACATTACTGAAAGCCGGAATCAAAGGGGTGCGCGAGGCTTATGGCGAAAACGAAGTGCCCGTGATGATTCACATCGACAAAGGTGGCGATTTGGATGCTACTGCATATTTCTTTCATAAAATTGAAGGATACGGCGTGGAATACGAGCAAATTGGCCTGAGCTATTACCCATGGTGGCATGGGACTTTCGATGAACTTGAGAAGAACCTCGAATGGCTTTCGAAAAATAAGGAACAAGACATTGTACTTGTGGAAACAGCATACTATGCTAATGGATATTATCCCGAACCTGGAGGATGGATTGTTGACGTTCAGCCATTTCCGCCAACAGAACAGGGACAATACGATTTTTTGGTAAAAATGCACGAAATTGCGCGAAAATACCCTAAAGTAAAAGGATTGTTCTATTGGGAACCCGAAGGCATTTTGGCTGAAGGCTCAGAGCTTTATTACCTTGGCCGCAGCCTTTTCGACAAAGAGGGCAACGCGCTTAAAGGAATAGAGGCGTTTAGATAGGTGCTGGATGCTGGATGCTCGATACTGGATGCTCGATACTGGATACTTGATACTGGATGCTTGATACTTGATACTGGATGCTCGATGTTGG